>JAAEPH010000050.1 GCA_024232855.1 Gammaproteobacteria bacterium | reverse complement strand
CGAAGCCCTCATGACCACTCTGCCGCACTGGGCCGCCAATTGGCCGGTCAAAGCTACGGGCGGCTGGCGTGGTCGCAGATACAGGAAAGACTAAAATTATGTGGACAGATAACAACCGACCTGCCATCGCCGACGTGTATCGCACACCCGACGGCGAGTTCGAAGTCCGGGCGATTTGGCCTAACGGGGCGGTTTGCCTCGGCGTCACGGGCCACTACGTCGCGCAAGCGGCGGACTTTATCCGGTACGCTACATTCCTACGGTCCAACAAGCACCAGGAGGGTCCGGCCTAATGCGAAATCTGGACGAGATAACAGCCGCGGTGCGGACCGGGCTTGCGGTAACGGACGAGGAAATGCGCCGGGCCATAGTGGCTTATGACGTTTTACTCGCGCAATTTGATTTACCCAGGTATCCTGCGTTACTGGCCGAATACTTTTTAGCCGGGGAGACTGACGTTAAAGTCTACGCGGGGTCTGCAAACGACTACAGCGACCCTGCCGCGCGTGAATGGTATCGGGATTTTCATGCGGTCGACATTATGAACGGCGATTAAGATCCTGTAGTTTTATCTAAAAACTTATGCGCTGCGGCCCTTATGGCCTGGCTGCCCATAAATCCGATGAAACCTCCGCAAAACAGATACCCGCCGGAGCCATACCCCATTTCGATCAGCGCTGACCCGGAAGCCACGGTTAACGCGCCGCAAATAAACGCCTCCGCGAAAATACGTTTTAAGCTGGTCTCGCTTGAGTCGTAAATCACCCGCACGATTGACATGGCCACGGCCATTAAAACGCCGCCGAGCCAAGGGGGTATGTTTCCTATATTATCGGGCATTGCATCACCTACTCTGTAACGGTATCGGATAATCGCCTCCCGCGCTCGTTGCGCATTTGACGCTGTTTATTTTTTAACAAAAGATGCTATTAAACCAGCTAGCCCCGCCGGGGCTATAGGGTTGCCGCCGGCCGCGCCGAGCCGGTCGCGGTGTTCCGCTGTCAACGTGCCGAAGTAACTTTTTAATAACCACACAAAGGGTGCGAGCGCGGCCGCCACAAACGCCCAGCCTGACGCAATCTCTTTAACGAGCGGCGCATCTTGCATGGCTACCGCATAGCTCCACATTATAACGATCAGCACCGTGATAAGGGCCACGACAATAAACGACCATTTGGCGATAAAGGGTCGGGTCGTATGTGGGTTTCTAGCGTCCGATTCCAGCATAGCGCGCAATGTCGAATGCGACTCCTGCACTTCGATAATTTCAACGTCGAATTCTTTAGCCACCAAGGCGGCGCGCTCGGCCGCGGGCATCGCCGCGACGGCGGCTTGT
>JAAEPH010000049.1 GCA_024232855.1 Gammaproteobacteria bacterium | reverse complement strand
TCGCCGCTAGCTGAAGTTATGTGTGCCTGCTTAAATCCATGTTTCCGGATTCGAAGAAGTGCGTTTAAGACAGAATATTGCCTGAATATCAGGCCGTATGCCCAGTTTACCAGGGCTCGGCGTGGTCCGACCCCATTCCCCTGGGGGATAACGGGGCGCCCGGCTCTCGGGCAACGACCTGGAATTCCGACGACGGCCTTCTGTTCCAAATGGGAAAGTATTTGTTTGATTACGTGCGGAACTTCTACGTGCCGGCTTAAAAAGCGAATCTGATCTGTTGCGCAACATTCCCGTTGCGTAAGCTCCAAAATGTCTCTTATGGGCACCTTGCTGCCGATTGCTATCCAGGCATACAGCCGGCAGCTATCCGGGACTGAGCAGCCGCTCAGGCCAGGGAATATCTTGCAACGTCTGTAATATATTGCCAGTGATAAGTGAATTGAAAAAAGGACACCTAGATCCTGGCACCAATTTTTAGTCCTTCAAAAATAGCTGCTTCAGCGTCTCTTGGGGTTAGACAATCACCGATCACATGGACCGTATCTTTAGCCCTTCCTGCAAGCTGTTGAACCAGTTCATTGTTGGATGCATGTCCATGGGTAATAACGATGGTGTCTACGTCTTCAATGACGACATGACCTGAAATAACTGTACGTTCGAGATAAACCGTATTGGCATCGGCACCGAAGATGCGTGTATAAGGGATCATTTCAACACCCAAATCAAGCAAGACGGAATTCCATCGATTCTTGACATATTGTTGCAAAACCTCTCCAGCTGAAGCTCCCGTCACAGCAAGGCGAACCTTACAACCTTCGCGTGCCAATTTCTCTGCAATCCCAAGGGCAATCCAATCCGATGTCCAATCCGCGATCAAAATGGAGTTGCCAACCTTTGCTGTTCCGTCCAAAACTTGCCATGCATCAACAATATTTGCTTCCACAGCCCCCTCAATAGCAGGCATATAAGGCTTTGCCCCGCAGGCCAAAACAATTTCATCAGCCCCATGATCGGCGATCGCATCCACATCAACATTTTGATTGCACATGATCTGCACACCAGCACGTTTGGCCTCCTGGGACAAATTCGTTATCAGGTTGGCAAATTCTTCACGCCCGGGCAAAAGATGTGCCCGAAGCGCCTGACCGCCCAAACGCGATTCACGCTCCATGAGCGTTACTTTATGGCCTCTGCTTGCTGCCACCGAAGCAGCCTTCATGCCAGCTGGCCCGCCGCCAACGACTAAAATATTCTTGGTTATAGGGGGCGCTTCCAAGGTGCCATATTCCAGTTCTCGCCCGGTTTCAGGATGTTGTAGACAGGAAATTCCGTCACCTTTCAGAACATGGCCAATACAAGCCTGATTGCAGCCGATACAGGCCCGAATATTTTCAACATCACCATCCATTGACTTGTTGGGCATTTCCGGATCACAGACCATTGCGCGGGTCATACCGCAAAGATCAGCATCTCCAGATTTGATAAGCTCTTCGGCAATCTGTGGCTGATTGATCCGACCAGTGACGATCACCGGCCCAGAGAAACGTTGTTTGGCAAGAGCACCCAACGGGCTGGTGTAGCCGTATTCGAAATCCATAGACGGCACAATATGAGTTGCCCCCTGCGATGTTGCAGACGTGCCAGCGACAACACTGAGATAATCAAGATCATTGTTTAATGCAGCAATTGCAGCCAAAGATTCCTCTTGCGTTAGCCCTGCTTCATTCTTTTCATCAACAGAAATCCTCATCCCAACAGCAATGTCATCTCCAACTTGTTCACGTACAGCAGCGATGACGTCTTTGAGAAAACGGCGTCGATTTTCATCACTACCACCATATTTGTCGGTACGCACATTGACAGACTGGCTCAGGAATTGGGCTGGTAAATATCCATGACTTGCGACAATCTCAACACCATCGGCTCCTGCCTCAACCATTCGGCGTGCTGTCTGTCCGAAACCTTCAATAATCTCTTCAATCATCTCCAGCGTCATTTCACACGGAATAGTCCGGAAGCGCTCACTCGGTGAGGCTGATGGGGCATATGCAAGGGCGGCGGTACCATCCATGCTGGCAGAGACCTCCCTGCCCGGGTGAAACAACTGCCCAAAGACTTTTGTCCCGTGGGCATGACAAGCCTCGACAATTTTTCGGTATCCTGGAATAAAATTATCGTCGGTGGCAATTAGTAAATATGGGGTATAAAACGCCGTATGATGAACAGCAGCGACCTGTGTAACGATCAATCCACAACCGCCTGCGGCCCGTGCTTTATGGTAGGCTACGAGCCTGTCATTTACCAGGCCACCCGTGGACAATACCGTATCATGGCCAGTTGAGACGATACGGTTCCTGATTTCACAAGATCCCAGCATGAGTGGTGACAATAAATTAGGGAAATTCATTTTGATGTGACTCCTGAGCTTCTAATTTGATTATTCAGCGAACGTATAGGACGTCTTGGTGTTTGTATAAAATTCGGCTACGTAACGTCCTTGTTCTCGCCCTGCGTAACTTGAACCCCGTCTTCCGCCAAATGGGACTTGATAGTCAACTCCGGCAATCGGAAGATTAACCATAACCATGCCAGCAACCGAGCGGCACTTGAAATCTTCTGCGTACTTAAGCGACTGCGTGCAGATGCCAGACGGCAGAACGAACACGCTGTCGTTGGCAACATGAACGGCTTCTTCATAATCCGACACCTTGAGAACAAAGTATAAGAAGTATAAACACCCAATTTTCCTTGTTCCACAACGAAAGAAAGATTTCAACGATGGCTCAGGGCTCATTGCCCCCTTGATAATTCACCTCTGAACGACAGCTTCCTCGTTAGCCGTCATTCAGATATTCAATTGCTAGTTCAGCTTATGGCACTTTGCAGTCGTTTGTTGTGCCTGATGCATGAGCCATGCAAGCTCCGACTAGTTCAGAAAGCATTGAATTTGTAGAATTAACTGTTGACGCCAGTTCCAAATTTAGGAGCAGCAAATGGGAGATAGAGAAAAAGGCCAGGTTTCAACAAATGCCACGTAATGGCTGTATTCAAAGGCAAGCACAACAAATCCGCCAGGCATATTGAAGGCAACAAGATTGGAACTTTCTGATTTTTTCAACCCAGCCGAATGGCTGACACGAGCCTACTATCGATTATTGTTCAATTTGCTTTTGGTAGATTACAGTTCGCAACTGTGTGATAACTCAAACATTGAGGTATAAATAAGTGAAAATTGCTGAACCCTATAGTGGTTTTGAACAAGGACCGATTCGTCCTCCGAGTGAGTCGGGAAGCTTGCTTATCAGAGTTAGTAGAAACTGCTCCTGGAACCGTTGTACTTTTTGTGCCATGTACAAGGATGTTAAGTTTGCACTACGCCCCGTCGACCATGTACTCAAAGATATTGATATGGTTCGATTTTATGTAGACGCTATAAAAGAAGCGACCAATCTCGGAAACCCCATTCTTCAGGGAGAGCTTTACAATCTTTTACAAGGGGGGAGAGAAGCTGATGCACAAGCCCTCCATGCAGCATCCAATTTTGTCAACAATGGTATGGAATCAATTTTCATCCAGGATGGTAATAGCCTGGTGATAAAACCTGATGAGATCATACGGATTTTGTGCCACCTAAAAGACGTTTTTCCTGAGGTGAAGCGGATAACCTCATATGCCCGCTCCCGCACGATAGCCGGGATAAGCGATGACAATCTGGAACGTATGGAGAAAGCGGGTCTTAACCGGATTCATATCGGAATGGAATCCGGCTCTGATAAGGTACTAAAGATGGTTGACAAAGGTGTTGATAAAGCTACCCAAATCGTTGCCGGGCAAAAAGTAAAGAAATTGGGTATCGAGCTATCAGAATATATTATGCCGGGATTGGGGGGCAAGAGTCTTTCAGAGGAAAATGCGTTAGAAACGGCGGATGCATTGAATCAGATCAACCCGGACTTCATTCGTTTACGAACACTGGGAATGCCCACGGCAGCACCTCTCACCAGGCAGTTTGTAGAAGGGGATTTTGACAAAATGGGTGAGGTTGATACTGCCAGAGAGTTACTTCTCTTCCTGGAAACCCTGGATGGAATCGATAGTGCTGTACGAAGCGATCACGTATTAAACCTGCTTCCAGAAGTAGAAGGAGCACTACCTGGTGATAAACAAAGAATGATGCGTCCAGTTCAGGATTTTCTTCAACTGGAGCCCGAGCAACAGATGATTTTCTGTATTGGTAGAAGAATCCACAGACTCGCTAGTTTCAGTGACATGGGTAACCCGATTCAATCTGGTTATGCCAAACAAATGTGCACGAAACTCGGTGTAAATCCACAAAACTACGATGATGCCATCGACTCAATAATGCAGCGATTTATTTAGGTATCATGTTGTGACCTCTCGTGCACGGAACAATAGGAAGTGCAAGTATAAGAAGCATAAAGGCTATATTCCCAGATAACCGGGTCCAATAATCAAGAGTTCACGCCGATTATCTGGCGCGGAGATACCGAATACGTCCGAAAATCTAAACCAGCCAGCCAATATTGCGTTTAACCTAGAAAACGCAGTAGGGCGCGAAAAAGATGCGCACCAAAAGTAGGCGCCATGAGGCGGGCGATTGATTTAGATAGCGTAATGAAAAAAAACGGGCGGCGTTCCGCTGGTCACCTTTTTGGTGATAAGCACTTTTTTCATATAGCTAGTGATGCGGCATACCGATGAATCAATCGCATGTGCAGACTTTCGTGATCCTACCGCGTTTTATAGGTTGAAGATACTTGGTCAGAAGAACCCTACCCGTTACCCTCGACCGCGCGAAATTTTGGGAGCAGATGTCATCCCGACGGACTCCGCCGACGCCGTGATGGGAAATGGCGCCGGACGTAAATTTATTGTTGGTTAACCGGGTTCTTAACCGATATATCGAAGCGCGGATCTAATGGCTTCCGACATATCATTATAAGCCTTGCGCAGGTCGCGCTCGGTCTCATCGTCACCGACGCGGCCTGCGTATTGAATGTCGGTATAACGGGCACGAGCCGCCTCTAAATGAACCTCCGCTTCCACGATCTGCTCATGGGCCTTGCGCGTCGCTCTCGGAGACCCTGATCTCATCGCGCAACCTGGCCAGATGTGCCTCGGCCGAGTCGAGTTCACCTCCCA
The DNA here is from genome assembly GCA_024232855.1 of Gammaproteobacteria bacterium. GTDB lineage: Bacteria > Pseudomonadota > Gammaproteobacteria. The sequence continues at coordinate 9,520 of JAAEPH010000049.1, read as the reverse complement.
GTTCTTCTACAGTCTTGCCTTTATCGTGAGACATCATTCACCTCTTTTGTCAACTTGCCAGTATTCCAAGTACACCAAGAGCGTATTTGCACGCACTGAGAAACCCCTGGAAATAATTGCGAAACTTTACTTTCACCATTTATCAGTCAGTAAAAACTCCGCTTCATATTAACTAGCCATATTCTCGTGGCGATTGATACGGATCAAAAAGTAACAAGATTGGCGCCAGTCATCGTTCTTAACTTGAGAGTGACGCCTGGCTGAGAACCTGGCCTTTAAAAATTCGCCTCCTCCGAAAAATTCGTGGGTAGCTTTCGCGAGTAATTTTTGTAAGTCATTGAAATATATAATATACCGAGCGCCAGCTCGACATTATTTCTGGCGCTCACAAATCTACTCGCCTAAAGTCGCCACCTTGCTCCGATCCTGATATCGAGGGAGCTGTTTTACCCACTAATTTTTCCGAAGAGCCGTAAATAAGTTAAAGATTGGTTTCGGGTTATTACACTGCAAGCGGGATACCAGGGACGATAAAACCGATTACTCTTTCGACACTGGAAATTGAACCCCTAACCTGCCCGTTGATTTACCTCCATGTCGCCAGCATCGGCAAGCGCTATTCTGTGCCGAAATGCTGTTTTAAAAACGTTTTTATGCTATAAAGCGTCCGCAATCAGACAAGCGGAGTTTGTGTGTCCCTACCCTCAGTTGAATCACTGATCGAAAAGCTCACCCAGGCACTGACTCCCTATTTTTCTTCTCCAGAATCGCAACCCCTTATCGTCGGCATTGAAACCGGTGGTGTCTGGATCGCCGAACAATTACGCCGGCGTATTGCGCCCGAGAGCGAACTGGGAAGACTCGACATTTCCTTCTACCGCGACGACTTCACCCGTAACGGTTTGAACCCCACCGTAAAACCGTCAAACCTGCCGACCAGCATCGACGAGCAAACCATTATCCTGGTCGACGACGTGCTGCAGTCCGGCAGAACGATTCGTGCGGCGATGAATGAAATATTCGATTACGGCAGGCCTAAAAGGATAATACTCGCAATCCTGATCGATCGCAGTCAACGCGAAATTCCGATACAGGCCGATTTTGTCGGCGCGAGCATGTCGCTGGATAGCAACAGTCATATCAAGCTGGAAGGACCGGAGTCGTTGAAACTGGTCGTAAAAACCCTGGATAGCCATGCCGAATAGCAATATACAGCTCGACGACAATGGCAGGCTGCGGCACTTTCTCAGTATCGAAGGCCTGGACCAGGCGATTCTTACCGAGATTCTCGACACCGCCGGGTCCTTCACTTCGGTTGCCGATCGCACCATCAAGAAGGTTCCGATCCTGCGCGGCAAGACGGTAGCCAACCTGTTCTTCGAGGCGAGCACGCGCACGCGCTCAACCTTTGAGCTCGCCGAGCAACGACTGTCCGCCGATATACTGAGCCTGAACGTCGATACTTCGGCTACCGTCAAGGGCGAGTCCCTGCTCGATACGCTACAAAACCTGGAGGCGATGCAAATCGACATGTTCGTAATCCGTCATCAGGACAGCGGCAGCGCCCACTTCTTCGCACAGCACGTACGCCCGGGCGTATCGGTGCTAAACGCCGGCGACGGGCAGCACGAACACCCCACCCAGGCAATGCTGGATATGTATACGATCCGCCACTATAAACGGGATTTCTCGGGTTTACGCGTGGCGATTGTCGGCGACATTTTGCATTCACGCGTCGCGCGTTCCCAAATCCATGCACTCAACCTGCTCAACACCGCCGAGGTGCGCGTAATCGCACCGCGCACGCTGATGCCGGTTGCCGTGGAGTCGCTCGGGGTCAGCATCTATGACGATCTCGAAAAGGGTCTCGCCGACGTCGATGTCGTCATCATGCTGCGCCTGCAGAGGGAGCGCATGCGCGGCGCCCTGCTGCCCAGCGAGAAGGAGTACTTCCGCAAATTCGGCCTTTCACAGGAACGCCTGCAACGCGCCAGCCCCGATGCCATCGTCATGCACCCGGGACCCGCAAATCGCGGCGTCGAAATCGAATCCAGCGTCATGGATGGAAAGCAGTCGGTAATCCTGCAACAGGTCAGTTTCGGCATATCGGTGCGGATGGCGGTGATGTCGATGATTGTCGGTCAATCGGGCCTCAGTTCCGGCCCGCAACCCGGGGGTGACGCGTGAGCCTGCACATTTGCAACGGCAGGGTAGTCGGGGTCGCCGAATCGAGTATACGCACGCTCGATGTTTACCTGCAGAATGGGAAAATCGTCGGCCTCGGCTCCGCGCCCAACGGATTCAGGGCCAAACAGGTCATCGATGCCGAAAACCGCCTGATCCTGCCCGGGTTGATCGATTGCCAGGCGCGGCTGCGCGATCCGGGAGAACCGGAGAAGGCAAATATCGAAAGCGAAACCAGGGCCGCGGTAAAAAATGGCATCACCGGTTTATGCATTCCTCCGGACACCCAGCCCCCGATCGACAACTCCGCTACCGTCGAACTGATTCATCATCGCAACGAAATGTTCGGCCACCAGGCCAGGGTTTTCCCCATCGGAGCATTGACCCGCGGTCTCGGCGGAGAGCAACTCAGCAACATGGCGAGCCTGTGCGCCAATGGCTGTGTTGCTTTCAGCAATGCCAAGCATCCGCTCGCCAGTAACCTGGTGCAACGTCGTGCCATGGACTATGCCAGAGGTCAACAAGCGCTGGTCGTTATTCAGCCGCTGGATCATGACCTGCTGGGCAGCGGCTGCGCCCACGAAGGCGCCATCGCGACACGGCTCGGCCTGCCCTCGATTCCAGAGGCTGCCGAAACCGCTGCGCTCGCCAAAGACATCGAGCTGGTTGCGCAAACCGGTGCGCGCACCCATTTCGGACAGTTATCCTGCGCGCGTTCGGTCGATATGGTGCGCCGCGCCAAGGCCAAGGGTTTACCGATCAGCGCCGATTGCGCAATCCATCAACTGTTTCTGACGGATCACGACATCGGCAATTTTGACAGCAATATGCTCACTATCCCACCGCTGCGCGTCCAGGCCGACCGCGACGCGCTGCGCAAAGGTCTCGCCGACGGTACTATTGATTGCCTCTGTTCCGACCATCAGCCGCACGAAGTCGACGCCAAGCTGAAACCCTTCCCATCGGCGGAACCCGGTATCAGCGGACTCGATACCCTGTTGGCGCTGGCGCTGCGACTGGTCGCGGAGGATGTTTTGTCGCTGCCGGATCTGATCGCCAAACTGACGATGAACCCGGCCAGCATCTTCGGTTTGCCCGGCGGCAATATCGGCGTCGGTGAAGCTGCGGATCTGATCATCGTCGACCCGGATAGCCACTGGATTTGCGATGCCGCCGCTTTTGTCTCAAAGGGGAAAAACACCGCCTTCCAGGGCTGGGATTTTCACGGCAGCGTAACCCACACCCTGATCGACGGCAAAGTCGTCTACCAGTCCTGACCGAGCCGGAATCAAGCGGGCCGAACCCTCGGGGACAGACTTCAGTCTGTCCCCATCGAGGATATGAGCTTGCAACCCTGCCAAGCAAAGGATTACAGCATGGGGTTGTTTCGACGGATTGGAATCACTTTTGATTTAGAGCATACGGTCCGCGCCTCGAAGAGGACAGAATGAAGTCCGTCCCCGAGAGTACCACCCCTGGAAGGTCCGTTTCTGGTCTTGCTACTGTTCTTCGGAGGGGAGGCTGAGATCTTCGAGAGCGCCCTGCTGGTTGAGGTTATGGCGGGTATCCTGCTTGGCCTCGCCGCCAAAGTTGATCTTCCATTCGAGGTTGGTGCTGGAATCCGCGTAGGCGAGCGCATTCTTGATGGTGATGGCATCGGACTTGTACAGGTTGTAGAGCGACTGGTCGAAAGTATGCATGCCGGCGGTGGCGCCTTTCTCCATGATTTCCTTGATTTCCTTGAAGTTACCCTCGCGGATCAATTCCGAGATGTAAGGCGTATTCATCATGACCTCGACCGCGCAGGCAAGCTTGCCCTGCATCCCCGGCACCAGGCGTTGCGATATAACGGCCTTGAGGTTAAGCGATAAATCCATCAACAACTGTTCGCGCATGTCGACCGAAAACATGTTCATGATCCGGTCCATGGCCTGGTTCGAGTTAACCGCGTGCAGGGTCGTCAGGCACAGATGCCCGGTATCGGCGAAGTCGATTGCGGCTTTCATGGTTTCGCGATCGCGCGCCTCACCGATCATGATGACCTCGGGCGCTTCGCGCAGGGCCTCGCGCAATGCATTTTCGTAACTCAGGGTATCGATGCCAACCTCGCGCTGCGAGACGATCGATTTACTGTGCCGAAATACGAATTCTATCGGATCCTCGATTGTGAGAATGTGTCCACCAACCTCGCGGTTACGGTGATTCAGCATCGATGCGAGCGTGGTCGATTTACCCGAGCCGGTAGACCCCACCACCAAAACCAGCCCACTCTGGTTCATGACGACTTCCTTGAGCACCTGCGGTAGCCCGAGATCGTCGATGGTCGGTATCTCCCACTTGATGTAGCGGATAACCATCGATACCTCGGAACGCTGGATAAAGATATTGACGCGAAAGCGGCCGACATCGTTGAGTGTGAAACCGAGGTTCAACTCGCGGTTGATCTCGAAATCGCGCACCTGATCGTCGTTGAGCAGGCTGTAAGCAAGTTTTTGCACCTGCCCGCCCTGGAACGGATTTCTGGCAATCACCGTGGTATTGCCCTGGGCCTTCATGTTAGGCGGCGCGCCGGTGACAAAGTACAGGTCGGAGGCTTGCTTTTCGACCATGATCTTGAGATAAGGTTCGAGCAGGTTGGTAGTAGGTTGGCGACTCATCTGTTTTTTCCGGGCATTAAATTATGCCTCCAGCCTGGTTGTCGTCCGATTTCTCGAGTTCGAAATCACGATGATCTTCGGCAATACCGGATTTACGCGCGGTATCGCTTTCGAGCTTGATGCGCAGGCGAATATCATTCACCGAATCAGCATTGCGCAAGGCATCTTCAAAGGTAATCTTCTCTTCTTCATAGAGATCGAACAAAGCCTGGTCAAAGGTTTTCATACCGGCCTCGTTCGATCTTGCAATCAGCGCTTTCATTTCATGGACATCGCCCTTGAAAATCAGGTCCGCCATCAGCGGGGTATTGAGCATGACTTCGATCGCCGGGATACGTCCGGCGCCGTCGATCTTGGGAATCAGCCGCTGCGATATCAGGCCTTTCAGATTCAGCGATAAGTCCATCAAAAGTTGCGTGCGCCGTTCATCCGGGAAAAAGTTGATGATCCGGTCCAACGCCTGGTTGGTGCTGTTGGCGTGCAACGTCGACAGGCAGAGATGGCCGGTTTCGGCAAACGCGATCGCATGCTCCATGGCTTCGCGGTCGCGAATTTCGCCGATCAGTATGACATCCGGCGCCTGGCGCAGGGTGTTCTTCAACGCGATCTCGTAGGACTCGGTATCGACACCGACCTCGCGTTGCGTGACCAGGCAATTGCGATGTTCGTGCAAAAATTCGAGCGGATCTTCGAGGGTGATGATGTGTCCGTGTGAATTGCGGTTGCGATAATCGACCATCGACGCCAGTGACGTCGATTTACCGGAACCGGTGCCGCCGACGAAAATAACCAGGCCGCGCTTGGTCATGGCGATGTCCTGCAGGGTCGGTGGCAGGCTCAATTCTTCGAAGCTCGGAATATAGGAATTGATGATACGCAGCACCAGACCCGAGCTACCGCGCTGGACAAAAGCGTTGACACGAAAACGCGCCACGCCGGGTAACGCGATCGAGAAATTACATTCCTGCTTTTCCTCGAACTCGGAAACCTGCTTGTCGTTCATGATCGAACGCACCAGCATTTGAGTATGAATGGGAGACAGGTTCTGCTTGGAAACCGTTGCCACCTTGCCGTCGATCTTCATCGCCGGCGGCGACCCGGTGGTGATGAACAAATCCGAGCCGTCCTTGCTCACCATCATTCTGAGCAGGTCGTGCATGAAACTGATTGCTTTGTTACGATCCATTAAATCTCACACGTGGTAGCCGGATTACAACGAATCCGGATTGGCAGCCTTGCGTTTCGCCTCTTCCTTGGCAACAACGCCCTGGGCCAGTAATTCCTTGAGGTTTTGATCCAGCGTCTGCATGCCGACATTCTGACCGGTCTGAATCGCCGAGTACATTTGCGCGATCTTGTCTTCCCGGATCAGGTTACGAATCGCCGGTGTACCGATCATGATTTCGTGCGCGGCCACGCGCCCACCACCGGTTTTTTTCATCAGCGTTTGTGAAATAACCGCCTTCAGCGACTCTGACAGCATCGATCGCACCATGGCTTTTTCGGCGGCCGGAAACACATCGACGATACGGTCGATGGTCTTGGCGGCCGAACTGGTGTGCAGGGTGCCGAAGACCAGGTGCCCGGTTTCGGCCGCGGACAATGCCAGTCGAATGGTTTCCAGGTCGCGCATCTCACCCACCAGAATCGTATCCGGGTCTTCGCGCAGCGCCGAACGCAGGGCCTCGTTAAAACCCAGCGTATCGCGGTGAACCTCGCGCTGGTTGACCAGGCACTTCTTGCTCTCGTGGACGAATTCGATCGGATCCTCGACGGTCAGAATATGTCCGTATTCACTGTCGTTCTTGTAGTCGACCATGCCCGCCAGGGTGGTAGATTTACCCGAGCCGGTGGGCCCGGTGACCAGCACGATGCCGCGCGGGTACTCGGAGATTTCCTTGAAAATTTTGGGCGCGCCCAGATCGTCCAGGCTCAAAATCTTCGACGGGATGGTTCGAAAGACGCCACCGGAGCCGCGGTTGTGATTGAAGGCGTTTACCCGGAATCGCGCCAGGCCGGGAATTTCAAAGGAAAAATCGGTTTCCAGAAATTCTTCGTAATCCTTGCGTTGCTTGTCACTCATGATGTCATAAATCATGTCGTGCACCTGCTTATGCTCCATTTCCGGAACATTGATGCGGCGAATATCGCCATCGACACGTATCATCGGCGGCAGTCCCGCGGACAAGTGCAAGTCGGAAGCGCCCTGTTTGACGCCGAAAGCCAGCAGTTGAGCTATATCCATGAAGTTTCCTTGTATCGGTTTACGGGTATTATAGATATCATGACAGGTTTTGTTTTGATTTTAGCCCGCTAGCAAACGGATTATAATCGGTACGCTCACTATAGCCTTGCAATAACAGATAAACTATAGCAAAACATTATGAATAACATCGAAAAAAATCTCAGCCACATTCACGCGCGCATCGCCGCGGCGGCAACGGCCTGCAATCGGGATCCCGATTCGGTATTACTGCTTGCGGTGAGCAAGAAAAAACCGGCCGCCGATATTCGCAACGCCTACACGTCAGGGCAACGCACTTTCGGCGAAAACTACCTTCAGGAAGCCTTGCAAAAAATGCAGGAGTTGCAGGACCTCGACATCAGCTGGCATTTTATCGGCGCCATACAATCCAACAAAACCCGCAGCATCGCCGAGGCCTTCGACTGGGCGCATTGTATCGATCGCGCCAAGATTGCCCGGCGCCTGAGCGAGCAACGCCCGCCGCAACTGGCGCCGCTGAACGTCTGTATCCAGGTCAACATCGACCATGAAACCAGCAAGGCCGGAATCGATCTCGCCGAACTGCCCGAACTCGCGCGCGCGATCGATCCCTTACCCGGCATCCGCCTGCGCGGTCTGATGTCGATTCCAGCACCGCGTGAAAACGTCGCCGCACAACGCGAGGCCTTCGCCCGACTCAGCGACGCACTAAAGTCATTGCGGCAACAGGGAATCGACTGTGATACCTTGTCGATTGGCATGACGGGGGATATGGAAGCAGCGATTGCGGAAGGGTCGACCCTGGTCAGAATCGGTACCGCTATTTTTGGAGAGCGAAATTGAGCTGGGAAATCTGTTTTATCGGCGCCGGCAACATGGCAACCAGTTTGATCGGCGGGCTGATCGCGAAACAGCAGGAGAGCGCGGGAATTACCGCCTGTGATATCAACGCCGAGCAATTGCAGACATTGCGGGATCGCTTCGGCATTGCCGTTTCAGAGGACAACCTGGCAAGCGCAGGCGCCGCCGACATCGTCATGCTCGCGGTAAAACCGCAACTGATGCGTGAAGTCTGCACGGCGCTTTCCAGCCTGCCGTCAAACCCGGCGCAGCTATTCATCAGCATCGCCGCCGGTGTGCCCGCCGCCGCAATCGAGGGCTGGCTTGGCGGCGAGCGCGCAATCGTGCGCTGCATGCCCAACACCCCGGCATTGTTGAGGCTTGGCGCCAGCGGACTTGCCGCAAATTCGAAAGTCAGCGCCGGCCAGAAGGACGCCGCCGCTGAAATCATGCAGTCGGTCGGCGTCAGCATCTGGGTTGACAGGGAATCCGATCTCGATGCGGTCACCGCCATTTCCGGAAGCGGGCCTGCTTATTTTTTCTATTTTATCGAACTGCTCGAAGCAGCCGGTGTGGAACTCGGGCTGCCGCGCGAAAGCGCCGCCCGGCTGGCTCGCCAGACAGCGATGGGCGCCGCCAGCATGGCTCTCGACGAAGACGTCGTCACCCTGCGCCAACAGGTAACTTCACGCAAAGGCACGACCGAACAGGCGATACTCTCGTTTCAGCAGGACCGGCTCGACCAGCTGGTCAACAATGCGACCGCGGCGGCGCATCGGCGCGCGCTCGAACTGGCGCGTGAATTAACCGAAGAACAGGCATAGACAATATGGACTCGGGTTACCTTTTATCACCGTTGATGCTGATCATTAACACGGCCTTCGACCTATACATTCTGCTGGTTCTGTTGCGCTTCCTGCTGCAGATGTTGCGCGCCGATTTCTACAACCCGGTTTCGCAGTTCATCGTTCGCCTGACGACCCCGCCGCTACGGCTGTTACGGCGCTTCATCCCCAGCGTAGCCGGCCAGGATGCCGCATCGATCGTTTTATGCCTGCTGCTGATTTACGCCAAGTTCGTGTTGATGCGATTGCTGGAGATTCCGGCGGTTAACATCGGCAGCGTCATGGCGCCCATAGGCGCCGCCAGTTACGGTGGTTTGGCGGTGCTCTGCATTGCCGACCTGATCGCGCTGGTGCTCACCGTCTTCCTGGTTGCCGTGATTATCCAGGTCATCATCAGCTGGGTCAGCCCGGGGCAGTACAATCCGGTTATCGGCCTCGTCAACAAGCTCGCCGAGCCGGTGCTCAGGCCGATACGTAAATTCATACCACCCATGGGTGGTATCGATCTGACACCGCTGTTTGCCAGCCTGCTGTTGCTGGTGGCGAAGATGCTGATCGTGCCGCCGATTATCTACCTCGGCAGTTTCTAACCCGAATACCCCACCATGTGATCGCATGATTCTTCAAAAAGATTCTCGGTAGAGTAGGGGCCAGGCGAAACCTGGCCCCCCTCGTCAAACGCAGCATGCGGCTTTCCCGCACTACGCTTTCCTGCTGCCTTCACAATAGAGCTATCGCAAGGGAATTTAGCAGTCAGAGCTGCAACAAGC
>JAAEPH010000048.1 GCA_024232855.1 Gammaproteobacteria bacterium | reverse complement strand
ACGTCAACAGCGGCGCACTCATCGGCGCCCGTGTTATCGTCGACGCGCACCTCTACGGCCTGTTGATGGCGATTGCAATTGCGCTTGTATGGGCAAGCCTGCACTTCTCACCACTCTCCTGCTGTGGACGCCGATAAACTCACTGTGGCGTGGCGTACTCCCGCCGGTCGGTTTAACTACGCCGGCGCCGGCCTCTGGTCCGTGCGCCACGCCACAGCGAGCTTCTCGGCGCCCTCGCAACGGATTGTGGTGAGAAGTGCAGGCTAGGTATACAATGAACCATGGCACAACCTGACAATCTAACTGACATGAACAAACTACGCTCCAACCAGGGGTTTACCCTGCTCGAAATCATCGTCGTGGTCGCGATTATCGCGATTCTCGCCGCTTATATTGCGCCCAAGGTCGCCGGACGGGTTGACGATGCGCGCATCGCCAAGGCCAAGAGCGATATCCGCGTTCTCGAATCCTCGCTCGAATTCTACAAGCTGGATAATTTTGTGTACCCGTCGTCCGCACAGGGCCTTGACGCACTCGTCAACAAGCCCTCGGGGTCCGAGCTGCGCAACTGGCGCGATGGCGGCTATATCAAGAAACTCACCAAGGACCCGTGGGGCAACGAGTATCGCTACCTCTACCCGGGCTCCAATGGCGAGTTTGACGTGTTTTCGCTGGGTGCGGATGCCGCGTCCGGAGGAGAAAGTGAAGCGGCCGACATTGGAAACTGGAACCTCGATTCCTAGCCTGCATATGCCACCAGACGCTGCGCGAGCCGCCGATTCGCAACGGGGCTTTACCCTGTGGGAATTGCTGGTCGTGGTTGCCATTGTCGCGGTCACGATCTCGATGGTGCAGTTTTCGGTGGGCCTCGGCGATCAGACGCGCGATCTGAAACGCGTCGGCAAGGATCTCGGTAAGCTATTCCACCTGTTAAATCAGGAAGCGGTTTTCGAAGGCCGTAATTACGCGATCTCGGTGCAGGAAAAGGGATTCATAGTGCTCGAGTATGGAAGGGGCGACTGGGCGCCTGCCGAAGATTCTTTTTTTAGCCGGTTCAAGATGACCGAATCTCAAATTTCGGAGCTGGTCATCGAGGACCAGATCATCGATATCTCGCCGAAAACCGATCCGCAGCCGCATATTCTGATTCTCGCCAGCGGTGAAATGACGCCGTTCGAATGGCGCATCGAGGATAAGCTTTCGCGGTCCGGGATCGTCTTGCAGGGCAATATGCTCGGCAACGTCCTGATGACCGGACCGGAGCCGCTGGGATGAGCATCCAACCGCTATCCATGCGCACGTCATCCTGGCACTCGCTTACGTCATCCTGGCGCCCCCTCACGTCATCCCGGCGAAGGCCGGGATCCAGAGGCGAAGGATTACACCCAAGAACACTGGGTCCCGGCCTTCGCCGGGATGACGGTTGTGGTGATGAGAGCGGGATTGTTTCGTTGCTCCACCCGGACAAGATGCGGGATGACGGTTGTGAGGGCGTACCCAGGCCGTTCCAGTCGAGGAATGACGGTAAGGAGCGCGGCTTCACGCTGCTCGAAGTCATGACCGCATTGCTGGTGATCACGCTCGGCATGGGTGCGGTGATCAGCACCACGGCTGAGTCGGGCTGGAAGTCGGCGCATCTGCGGCAATCGACGATCGCGAGCTGGGTCGCACACAACGAAATTGCCGTGTATCGGGCCCGGCGTACCTGGGGCAGCAAGACCCGGCACACCGGCGAGACTGAAATGGCGAACACGGATTGGAGCTGGGAGATGAAGATCTCGAAGACCGATAATCCTTCCATGCGCCGCATCGATGTCGAGGTCTCCGTGAAGGGTGAAACCGCCGTCAAGGCGCGGGTCACCGGGTTTATAGCGAACCTGTGATGACCAGGAGAAACTGTCGGGGTTTTACGCTGTTCGAGATGGTGATCGCGGTGTCGATTTTTGCGCTCATGGGGGTGGTCGCATTCGGCGGACTCGGGCAGATGACGCGTACCGGGCAGGCCGTCACCGAGGCCAACAATCGGCTTTCGGATTTGCAGTTTGCGGTGGCCTATTTTAACCGCGACTGGGCCCAGGTGTCGCCGCGCAAGATCCGCAACCAGTATGGCGACGAAGAGCACAACGTCGTCATCGGTGACGCCGGCATTACCTTCACCCGCAGCGGCTGGAGTAGCCTGTTCGGACACCAGCGCAGCAGCCTGCAACGCGTGCAATACCTCCAGATCGACGATCAGCTGGTGCGGCGCTACTGGCGCTCACTCGACCAGGGTATCGGTGAAGAGCCGTTGCAAACCGTGTTGCTGGACAACATTGAAGCCGTCGAGATCGAATTCGTGGATGCGCTCGGGCAACCGATCCGCAGCTGGCCGCTGGAATCGGGTTCGAGCACGGATAATCCGATCGTGCTGGCGCTGCGCCTGGACCTGGCCGATATCGGCGAGATCACGCGCCTCCTGGAGATACCCGATGGTGTCCTCTAACCTGATGCGGACCAGCCCGCGGCGTCAACGTGGTCTCGCGCTGTTGATGGCGATGCTGATCGTCGTCATCGGCACTACGGTTGCGGTCAGCATCGTGCACGAGGAGAAATTCACCATTCGCAAGAGCGCGCACATTCATCTCTCGGACCGCGCCGCGCTGTACGCCATCGGGCTCGAGGACCTGGCCCGAATCTATCTGAAGGAGGACAGCGAGGAGTCGGATACCGACAGCCTCGACGAATACTGGGCGACCGATATTCCCGGCCTGCCGATCGAGGGCGGCTACCTGACCGGTTACGTAGAAGACGAGCAGGCCAAATTCAATCTGAATACGCTGCCAGGATCGAAAATCGCGCTAAACAGGTTCAAGCGATTGTGTGATAATCTCGACGTCGACGACACTTTCATCCCCGCGCTCATGGACTGGATCGACGAGGATTTCGACATTCGCTACCCGGACGGCATGGAAGAGAACTATGAAGACTACCGTGTCGCCAACCGCGAGATGGCCGACATCAGCGAGCTGCTACTGGTGCAAAACGTTACCCCGGAAATTTACGAAAAGCTGAAACCGCATATCACGGCCTTGCCGGGAACGTCTACAATTAATGTCAACACCATGTCAGAAGTAATATTCCAGATTCTTGCCCCGGATGTCGATGTGAGCGATTTTATCGAACAGCGCGACGATGATGTCTATGAAAGCGTCAACGATTTCATCGAGCGCCTGCAGATACCCGTCGAAGCCGACGGCCTGTCGGTCGATACGGATTTTTTCCGGGCGCACGGGCAGGTAGTGCAGGGCGAACAGCAGTACAACCTGACCTCGCTGATCTACCGCGATACCGAGGGTAAAACCCGCGTCATCAACCGCACCCTGGGGCAGTTTTGATGGCGCACCTGCTGCTTCAGTTCACCAGTTACGAACTCGCCGATTTCCATTGGGCGAGTATCGACGAAGCGGTGCAAACCGCCGACATCGAGTGGCAGTCGGCCGAGGAAGGGGAGCTCGCCACGGTGGCGTCGCAAAACCCGCACCCGGTGATCATGATCCTGCCGCAGCAATGCGTTTACCTGACGCAGGTCGAGCTGCCCGAGAGAGCGGGGCGGCAATTGCTCTCCGCGATCGAGTACCAGGTCGAGGATCAGCTCGCGCAGGACATCGAAACCCAGCACTGTGCGCTCGGCGATAACAACGTAAACCCGATCCCGGTGGCCGTGGTGGAGCGTTTCATCATGATGCGCTGTACTGCCCTGGCGCAGGGGTATGGCTTGCGTCTGATTCAAATTCTGCCGGAACTGTTTTTATGCCCGTGGCCGGGTAGTGGCATCGTTTTGATGGAAGGTTGCGAGGGTAGCCTGCTGCGCTACGGTGATTATCGCGGCCTGAAATGCAATGCGCAGGCGTTGCCGGCCATGCTCGAACTCGTCGGGCGCGAGGTCGAGTTCGGCGATATTATTTATTATGCTTGCGCGGACGAGCCCACGCCCGAACTCGACGGTTACCGGATCGAGCGCAGGACGCTGGCGGAGGCTCGGCCCGGGTTTGTCGATGCGCCGATCATCGATCTGCAGCAGCGCGATTACCAGCTGTCCTCGGCGAGGCAGGGGCTGGCCCGGGCCTGGAAGTGGATTGGATTGCTGTTCGCGACCCTGCTCGTGCTCGGCGCCTACAACAAGGCGGTTGCACTGCAGGAGATGGAACAGGAACTTGCCGGAATCAAGCAGCAGCAGTACGAGCTGCTGAAGCCGTACCTGCCGGGGCTTTCCGTCGATGACAACATGAAGAAAGTCCTGATCGAGCGGCTCAAGCTATTGCAGTCGAGCCAGCGCGAACAGGGGTTTTTACGGCTAATGCTCGATTTCACGCGCGCATGGGCCAAATTCCCGGATGTGAAAATCACGCGCGTCGGATACCAGGACAAGCAGCTTGCTTTCGATATCAGCAGTACCGAGTTGAACAATATCGAGGCCTTGCTGGAAGCGGTGAAAAAGTCTGGCGTCAACGCGACGCTGCTCAGCCTCAACATCAAGCCCGAGTTCAGTTCGGGCCGCCTGGTGATGCAGGGAGGTGGCGATGTCTGAATTCCTCGCCCGCTATTCGCTGCGTGAAAAACTGATCGTGCTGGCGGCCATGGTGGTCGTCATTGTTATCGGCGCGCACGCCCTGGTGATCGAACCCTACCAGCAGCGAGTAGCGTCCTTGCTCGACGAGATCGAGCAGCAGCGTACCGATCTCACCTGGATGAAATCGGCGGTTGCGCGCATGCCAACCGGGGTGGCTTCGTCCAGCACCACCAGGATCAGCGGTACCCTGGCTAATTTTATCGACCAGGCGGTGCGCCGCCAGGGTCTTAGCGAACAGTTGTCGCAAATGTCGCCGATTGGCGCGGATGAAATCAGGATGCGTTACAAGGCGGTCGACTTTAACCATCTGATCGGTTTTATCGCCGAGGTCAACAGCAACGGGCTCGAGGTCCAGGATATGCGCATCCTCGTCTCGGATATGCCCGGCGTTGTCGACAGCCACATCGTATTGATGCGTCCCTGAATGCTCAAGACCTGGAAGTTCACGCTGTTCTTTCTGCTGTGCCAGGTGGTTGCATTGTTACTCAACCTGCCGATTTCGCAAGTTTTGCCGCATGTCGAGTTGCCCCGATCGGTGCAGGTTAGCGGGGTCGACGGCAACGTGCTCGGGGGCACGGCGGTGGAAGTGCGCATCAATGACTTTCCGATCCGGGGCATCCGTTACCGTTACCTGCCTTCCTGTATTCTATTGCTGAAAGTCTGTTATCGCATCGACTACGAGCAGGGGAGGGTCCAGGTTGCTTACGATGTATTGAACGGCGACACCGAGGTCAGTAAGACCCGTATCGAGTACCCGGTTTCGGAACTGCTGAAGCATGTGCCCAATGTGCTGGTCAGGCCGGTCGGGCGACTGCAGTTGAAGGTTGATGATCTGTCGATGCTGCAGGGCAAGCTGGTTACCGCTAACGGCAAGTTGATATGGCGCGACCTGGGCATAGATGACGACGGTATCAAGATCGATATCGGCGATTACCAGGTTGAATTCACCGGCAACCCGCAACAATACGATTTCACGGTGCGTGATCTAGACGCCGCTCTCGACGTCAGCGGAGGCGGCATCATCCGAGCCGCCGGACTCTACGAGGTCGATGTGAAAATCGCCTCCGTGGGCGATATCGATCCGCCCGTAAAATCCGTACTCAACCTGGTGGCGGCACGCATCAGCCTCAACAAGTACCGCATCGAACAGAAAGGCCGCCTCCCCGCAAACATCGCCCGCCAGCTCTTCCGCAAATAATCCCGTTATCCCCACAAACCCGTCATTTCGGCGCAAACCGGAATCCAGTCCAACTGCCGGGAATGCCCCGCAAAACTGGATCCCGGCTAAGTGGGACGCATGCGGTCCGGGACGACGCAGTGAGGCGCCGGAATGACGGGGGTGGATGGCGGGCTAACGGCCGATGCCGTAATAGGTGAAGCCCCGGGACTCGATAAGGTCGCGATCGTAGATGTTGCGCCCGTCAACGATCACCGGTGACTTCATCTGCTTGCGCACCAATTCGAAGTCCGGCGACCAGTACTCCGGCCACTCGGTCAGCAACACCAGCGCATCGACATTTTTGAGCGCGTCGTACTTGCCGTTGATGATTTTGACGTAGGGGTTGTCGTGGTAGATATGATGAACGTTTTCATGCGCCTCGGGGTCGTGAACGCGCACTTCGGCCTGCTGCGCGACGATCGCATCGATGACGCGCAGGCTGGGCGCCGCGTCGAGCGAGGCCGAACCCGGTTTGAACGAAGCGCCCCAGATCGCAATCTTGCGTTCGTGCAGGTCGGCCTTGTAATGCTGCCAGAGCTTGCGAAACGGCAATTCCTTCTGGTTTTCGTTTTCCTGCAGCACGGTCTGCATCAGCGTCGATTCATTGTTCTCCGACAGTAACCGCGCCAGGCTTTTCAGCGTTTGTGGAAAGTTGTTGCCGCCAAAGCCGCAGCCGGGGGAGAGGTGGTGCCTGCCGATGCGCGGGTCGGCGCCCATGCCGCGTCGAATCACGTCGATATCGACGCCGAGTTGTTCGCCGAGGTTGGCGAGCTCGTTGGTGTAGCCGATGCGCAGCGCGAGCATGCCGATAATTGCAAGTTTGGTGAACTCCGCTTCGCGTGGTGTCATCACGAACCGGTTTTCCAGCTGCGCGCTGAAGGGTTTGAACAACGCCTCCAGGGTACGCGTTGCGGCTTCATCATCGCTGCCCAGAATCAGCGACTTGGGGTTGCGGATACGATCGAGCGCCTCACCCTCGGAGATATTCTCCGCGAAGTAGACGACGATCTGTTTTTTACGGCGGTTCAGTAAAGCCTGCAGCCTGTCGGTCGCGCCAAAGCCGAAATGGCTCTGGTTGATGATCAGCAGCGGACCTTCGGCCTTTCTCACCAGTTGTTCGACAATGTCGTGGGCCTCGTCGAACTGGTTCGGGTTCATGCTCAGAATATGCGCCTGGATGCCAAGCGCGGTGCGGGTCTGCACGAAACGCAGGCGCTTGTGTTCGACCTCGTTGCAGATCAGGTCACGCAGGCCGGGTTCGTTACGAATGCTGCTGCCCATCAACGTGATCGGATCGTCGATCTGGCTGTTGCTGACAAAGGCGATGTCATTGCCGGTTTCGGCGAGCGCGCCCGCGGTAACCCACGCGGTCAGTTCATCACCCCAGACGGCAATTTTCATGAATCCTGCTCCTGATGCCCGAGGATCGACTTGAGCAGGCCGTTGGTGGAACTGTCAAAGTCGGCTTGTGGCGATGTCTGCGAAAGCGGATCGATCAGGGTCGTCGCCACCTGCTTACCGAGTTCCACGCCCCACTGGTCGAAGGGATTGATGTTCCAGATCACCGACTGCACGAATACCTTGTGTTCATACAGCGCGATCAGCTGGCCAAAACTGTAGGCGGTCACTTCGTCGAGCATCAACGTCGTGCACGGCTGATTGCCGCTGTAGCGCTTGAAAAATGGCGTGGTGTTGTCCTCGTTGATGACGGTATCGCCGAGCGCCAGGATGCGCGATTGCGCCAGGCAGTTGGCGAGCGTCAGCTTGTGCTGCTGTTGCAGCTCGGGGTTACCGCTCTCGTGGTAACGCCGCGCCGGCACCACGAAATCGCACATCACCGGTTCGGTGCCCTGGTGCAACAGCTGGTAGAAGGCGTGCTGCGCATTGGGCCCGACCTCGCCCCACAGGATCGGGCAGGTATTGTAATCGATGTCTTTGCCATCGCGGCTGACGCTTTTGCCGTTGCTTTCCATCTCGAGCTGCTCGAGATAAGCCGGCAAATGGCTCAGCCGGCCGTCGTAGGGCAGGATGGCATGCGCGCGGATGTTGAGGAAATTGATGTTCCAGATGCCGATCATGGCGAGCATCACCGGCAGGTTCTTCTCGAAGCGTTCCTCGCGGAAGTGCCGGTCCATGGCGTGCGCGCCGGCGAGCATCTGCCTGAAACCGTCCATGCCGATCTCGAGCGCGATCGGCAACCCGATCGCCGACCACATCGAGTAACGCCCGCCGATCCAGTCCCACAACGCGAGGCGGCTGTTGGGCGGAATTCCCCAGTCGGCCATGCGCTCGTTATCCGCCGATATACCGATGAAATGCCGGCGATAGAGAACTTCGTCCTCGGCGCCGCTGGCCTGGCGCAGCCATTGCAGCGCGGTGTTGGCGTTGGACAGGGTGTCGATGGTGGTGAACGACTTCGAGGAAATGATAAACAGGGTCGTTTCCGGGTCGAGACTGTCGAGCCGTTGTGCGATCTGGCTGCCGTCCATGGTCGAGACGAATATGATTTCGAGCTTGCGTGCGCCGGGAACGCGCGCGTCCGACAGCGCCTTGGACGCCATGAAAGGCCCCAGGTCCGAGCCGCCGACGCCGATATTGACGATGGTGTCGACCGGTCGCCCGGAAAACCCGCGCCATTGCCCCGCATGAATGCGTTCGACAATCTGTTGCATGCGCCCGAGCGTGTCGTGAATGCCGCTTACGATATTTTCGCTATCGACGATAAGTTCGCTGTCGGCTGGCAGGCGCAGTGCAGCATGCAGTGCCGCCCGATTTTCCGAATTATTGATGGCATCGCCCGAGAACAGCTTTTCGATCCACCCCTTCAGATCACACTCGCGGGCCAGTTTGCATAACAGTTCGATGGTTTCGTGGTTGATGCGCTGCTTGGAGTAGTCGAACAGCAGGTTGTCGTGCTGCAGGTTGAAGGCCTCGAAGCGATCGCCATCCTCGCCAAACAGCTCGCTGAGGTGCAGGTTGCCGGTCTTGACGGCGTGCTCGCGCAGGTTCTTCCAGGCTTTCCTGTCGGTCAGGGCCATAAGCTTACAGATCCTGCTCGCGGATCCAGGCGCTGAGCCGCGCGCCGATCTGCGGATGGTCGAGCCCGTATTTCAGGTTCGCGATCAGGTAACCGAGCCTGCTGCCGCAATCGTAGGTGCGCCCCTGCATGCTGTTCGCCTGCACCGGCATTTCGGCGATCAGCGCATCGATGGCGTCGGTCAGCTGGATTTCGCCGCCGGCGCCGGGTTGTGTCTCCTTGAGCAGGGTCATGGTGCGCGCCGGCAGGATGTAGCGGCCGATAATCGACTGGTTCGATGGCGCCGAGCCGACGGCCGGCTTTTCCACCATGGCGATGACGTTATGGCTCTCCCCGGGGTGAAATACGGCGCCGCCGCAGTCGACGATGCCGTAGCTGCTGACTTCGTCGTCGGCAACGGGCTCGACCATGATCTGGGCGGCATGATTTTGTTTGAACGCGGCGACGATCGCCCTCAGGTCATGGGCATGATCGCCATCGGAATGAAAGATCAGCACGTCGGGCAGGCTCACCGCGAAATCGTCGTCGCCGATGAGCTCCGCCGCGCACAGCACCGCGTGGCCGAGGCCGAGCGGTTGGTTTTGAAACGCGGTCGTTATACGCACGTCGGCCGGCAATATGTCGCGCACCGAGGCGAGCAGGGCGGTTTTGCCTTTTTGTTCGAGCGCGGCTTCGAGTTCATCATGCGGCTGGAAATGTGCCTCGATCGATTCCTTGCCGGGGCGCGTCACCAGGATAATCTCCTTGAAACCAGCCGCGACCGCTTCCTCGATGACGTACTGAATCACCGGCTTGTCGACGACGGTCAGCATTTCTTTTGGAATGACCTTGCTCGCGGGCAACACGCGCGTGCCAAGGCCGGCCACCGGAATGACTATTTTTGTCAGTTCTGTCATACGTTAGGTTACAATCTTCGAGTTAATTCTAGCCCGAACAATTCATAAACATGCACGCGCCCTTGCTTGCTCTTTGATTCCACAGGGGATTATCCTCAATCGACCGGATCAATAAGTCCGGCGCTCAATCGGATAATCCCCTGTGAAACCAAAGTCCTACGCAATCATCGCGGCAGTTTATGAATTATCCGGGCTAGGATAGCAGGGTATTTTAGTTCGTATTTCCGCGAACCACTAGCGTAATCGCTGGATTTTGCGACAGCATCGACAAATAATGTATCCGGGAAACGGGCGCGTCTTCAAACAGGCGATGCCTGGGGTGACTGGGTTGACATGATTTTGTTGATTTGAGGGTGCCGTTTGCGAACGATGTCCATCGGGCTATCAGGTCAGCTGTCGCCAGCCTTCGACTCCAGCCAGAACGGCTTCGTATTCTGAAACTTGCGCCAGATCACCTGTCCCGATTTGATGTTTTTGCGCACCTGCTGGTCCGACCAGGTGTGTACCAGCTCGAGGGTTGATGGTTTCAGTGCTTTTGGTTGCAGGCCTGCTAGAATCTGGCGCGCCATGGCTGCGTCGTTTGCCTCGCCGAGTTCGTTCTGAAGCGCTTTCATCATCGCGATACCGTCCACGGCCAATTTGGTCTGCCACAGACAGGCAAAGAACTCGGTCGCGTAGCGGGCCTTTTTACCGCGCTTGCGCAGCCCGTGCAATTCGTCCGGCGTCATACGCGAAAACGGGCGGCTGTCCACCAGAAAATCGCCTCGGGTTTTTTTCAGGACCTTGCGTGCAAACGGTTCCAGTTCGGTTTCGAACCATTGCCGGTTGTCGCGCTCGAGAGCCAGCAACCAGCACTGGAACTGCAGCAGCAGCCGCGTATAGCGCCGGCTGCGGAACACCGCCATCGCCTCGTTCGTCTCGCGGCGTCTTTGGCGTATCGCAATCTTGTGCAGCCGATCCAGGTTGACCCGCGCATTCGGCCGATTGCGCCGGATCCGCGGCACGGTTTCGTCGAGGAATACGTGCCAGTCGCGCGCACCCGAGAGCCGTTGCTGAAACCAGCGAAACTCGCCGTTGAAAGCCTTGCGCTTATCATAAGGCAGGCTCTTCTTGAAGGCGCGCAACGCCGCGCGGATGCGGCGGATCGAGACCCGTGCCTGGTGAATCCCGCTGGGCATGCCCTTGATCGTCGGGATCTCGTTGCTATACAGCTGTGTCAGGGCCCCGGAGACAATCTGGCGGAACGCATCACCAACCGACATGTCCGGATTGAGCGGCATGTCTCTCGCTTTCGTTGGCTGGGGGCCGAGCGCGGGACGCACCAGCGCATAGCCCCGCGCGGCCTTGGTGCGGTGCTCCGGGTGAAGTTCGAACCGTTCGCTCAATTGCAGGGCGAATTCCAGCATCGCCAGTGGCGGGCCCGCCAGCAGCTCGAATTCGACTTCGCAGACCGGCGTTTGACGGGGCGGTTTGCCGTGGCTTTCAATCGTGCCGAGGTCGAGCGCGAGCTCAAATCGGGTCTTGCCACGCTGGAGCTGGATGGTGGTCCGGTTCACCTCCGTCGTGAAAATCGGCTGCAGCTTCAGCTTGCGCCGGCGCGGATTGAAGCGGGTGATAACCGCTTTGTCGAACTTTGTTAGATCGAGTTCACTACTTTCGAGGGGAACATCCCATTCCTCGAAGGTCAACATGCCGACCGGGCCCGCTGTGGGTACCTTGATTGTCTGTTCGAAACCATCCTCCAGGCGGCGCACGCGCAGCGATACGCCGGCCTTGTGCAGCAGGTGTTGCCGGGTATCGAAATACCTGCTTTGCAGCTGCTTGCGTTTTGGCTTACTTACCGAAGAACGTTCGATCAGGCGGGATCTGAGAGTGGCTTTAATCGTTGCCGCATTGAGCGAGAATTTGATTTCCGATTCGATATTCAATTGATTGCGTCGATCCTGGGTGTCATGGATAGGAAAGTGTGTGTCCTTCGGATAATCTACGGATAATACTAGGTGTGTGTCTCCGCTGATAGCCCTGATAGCCCGCTGATACGAATTTCGAGCTTTGGGGTATCGAGAAGACCGCTAACGGTAGTTGATGCACTAAGGGCAAGCGCTCCCGATCAAACTGAATCGCGGTTACG
This sequence comes from Gammaproteobacteria bacterium, assembly GCA_024232855.1. Classification (GTDB taxonomy): domain Bacteria; phylum Pseudomonadota; class Gammaproteobacteria. The sequence goes on along the minus strand of JAAEPH010000048.1, from coordinate 27,182 downwards.
TAGTCGCCACGCGGACCACAGCGAACGCACGTCGGTGCGCTCGCGGCTCAGCACCAGCGTGATCAGGATTTCCTCGGTCCCGGCGAGCGCGCATAACCAGCTTGCGAGTACGAAAGGCCAGCTTGCGATACCGGTATAAAGTGCGATATAGCCGGCAAAGGTGACCACCACGGCGACCTTGACACTCCAGGTGTGGTATCCGGTCAGTTTGCCGAATTTGATCAGCCCGGCCCAGGTCGGCAACAGGAAGCTGAACAGGATCATGGCGTAGTGGGGCAGTATCTGTTGCGTCATGTCCGGCCACAGGATCCACGCGCAGGTCGCCATGGTGATGTAAACGGTAAAATCGCCCCAGCTGTCGAGGTGCGCGCCGAGCGGCGTGATCAGGTTGAGCTTGCGCGCAAGCATTCCGTCGAGCACGTCGGTCAGGCCGGAAAAAACCAGTGCGCCGAGAAACCAGTATTCCATTTGCCGGAAAGCAAACACAAACAGCAGCGGCGCGATCAGAATGCGAACCGAACTCACCAGGTTGGGAATCTGGAACAAGTCCTGCCTCAAGCTCATGGTGCTGTCTGTTTTCCGGTTGGTTTACGACTATTCAGAATATACCTGTTTATAAAAGACGTTGTACTGATTTATGCAGTCGATTCCCAACAGGTACGGGAACTGGTCGAATCGGATCCTTTCTGGCCAACCGGTCTGCGCCGGTCGCTTCGAATCATGGAGTGGACCCTGGTCTATGCCGATGGTAAAAAAATGATCTGACTACGCGTAGCGTGCGACGAAACGACGCAGGATCTCGCGCGCGTACGGCGTGTCTTCACGATTGACTTCGGTGATCAACGCATCCGCTTCCTCCGCCGGGAAATAGCCGTGATGCTTGTAGGCATGGATCCTGACGGTAAAACCCTCGCCATCCCCCTCCGGGTGAAACTGCGTGGCGTAGACGTTCTCACCGATGCGAAACATCTGTACCGGGCAGGCATCATTGCTGAGCAGCAGGGTAGCGCCGTCCGGAACCCTATCGCAGGCTTCCTTGTGGCCGCAGAGAACCGTGATCTGTTCCGGGAAATCGGTAAGCAGGCCGTCATTTCTGCCCGCTTCGGTCACGCGCACAACGGCGCCGCCGACCGGTTCGCCATATTTACCTGAAATCGGCGTGCCCAGGTATGACCCCAGCAAACCACAGCCCGAACAGGCGCCGAGAAAGGGGAAATCGTTGCTGACGACGTCGTCGAACAGGCGCCTGAAGTCTGCCTCGATTTTGACCTGTATTGGCATTTTCTCGTGTTCCGGAGTGCTGATATCAAACGGGCTGCCGCCAACGATCACCGCGGCGTAGTCACCCATCGACAACTCCGGAATTCCGTTCTTTTCAATGCGCAGACGATGAGTGTTCGCGACATCCAGTTCACCGTGTTTCAGGAATGCTTCGAACTCACTGTCCGAGGTATCGTCTTCCGGCCGCAGTTGCAGTATCAAAAAGGGTTTGGAAGCGGTCATAAAGGTGCATCGATGAAGTAGTAAATAAAATTCAGCCAGGCGGTCGTGGGCCTGGGTCAACGGGTTAACCGGCTCCGGCACGCTAGCGCTGAAAAAACCACGACAGTATCGCCGCGTGGATTACCGCGGGCAAGCGCTGGTTAAGATTGCGCAATCCCCGCGTGCTGACGGATGGTTACAGAAATTTCGCGGTAAAACAAATTTTTCGGGTAGCGCCGGTTTTTAGACGAAGACTGAATTCGAGTCTTCTGCTAAGGTGCTCAGCTTTATTCGCCGAGAGCCGTTGAAATAGCCACTCATCCCGCCTTCGGGCGCACCGAAAGAGAGCATTCAGATCGTGAAGACTGGCGCAATCTTCGCGCCATGATGACCTATGTCTGGGAATACCAGGGACGTGTCCTGATCGCGCTTGCCTGCCTGGTGGTTTCCAAGCTGGCGATGGTGGGTGTGCCGGTGCTCCTCAAGTACATCGTTGACGGACTCGATGCCGGCCCCGAGCAGACCGTGGCGCTGCCGGTCGTATTGTTGCTCGCCTATGGACTGCTGCGCTTCGCCAATTCGGGATTCAATGAACTGCGCGACGCCATTTTTGCGCGCGTGCGCTACCACGCCATGAACGCGCTATCGATCTCCGTGCTGCAACACCTGCATCAGCTGTCGCTGCGCTACCATCTCGAGCGTAACACCGGCGCGATCTCGCGCGACATGGAGCGCGGCACGCAAAGCATCAGCTCGATCCTGAATTACCTGGTGTTCAACATCGTTCCAACCGCGGCCGAGTTCTTGCTGGTGGCGCTGATTCTCTTCAGCCAGTACGATAGCCTGTTCGCCGGCATCATTTTTTTCGCGGTGATCTTTTACGTCGGTTTCACGCTGATGGTCACGGAATGGCGCATGCATTACCGTCATGAAATGAACGCACTCGACTCGAGCGCGAACGGGCGTGCAATGGACAGTTTGATAAATTATGAAACGGTCAAGTATTTCAACAATGACCGACACGAGATCGATCGTTACCGTAACACCATGGGCGAGTGGGAAGAGGCCGCGGTGAAGAGCCAGAATACCATGTCGATGCTGAACTTCGGGCAGGCGGCGATCATCGCCATCGGCGTTACCGGAATCATGTTTCTGGCGGCGCAGGGCGTGGTCGATCAGGAGCTGACCCTGGGCGACCTGGTGCTGATTAACACGATGATGCTGCAACTGTTTTTGCCGCTGAATTTTCTCGGCATCATTTATCGTTCGCTCAAGTACGCGCTCGCCGACATGGACATGGTGATCAAGCTGTTGCGGCTTCCGCTCGATATCGTCGATCGCGAGAACGCCGCGCCGTTGCAGATTAAACGCGCCAGCGTCGAATTTCGTGCGGTCGGCTTCCACTACAACCAGGACCGGCGCATTCTCGACGAGGTCAGCTTCAAGCTCGAAGACGGTGAAAAACTGGCCATTGTCGGACCTTCGGGCGCCGGTAAATCGACCATCGCGCGCCTGCTGTTCAGATTTTACGATATTGATGCCGGGCGGATTCTGATCAGTGGGCAGGATATCGCGGCAGTGACCCAGCAGAGCCTGCGCGAGGCCATTGGCATCGTTCCGCAGGATACCGTGCTGTTCAACGACACCATCCTCTACAATATCCAGTACGCCCGCCCCGGGGCTTCCTTCGAAGAAGTCCGCGAGGTGGCGCGCCTGGCCGATATCGACGGTTTTATCTCGAGGCTGCCGCAGGGCTACGATACCCTCGTCGGTGAGCGTGGGCTGAAACTGTCCGGGGGCGAAAAGCAGCGTGTCGCCATCGCCCGCGTGTTACTGAAAGACCCCGCAATTCTCGTCTTCGACGAGGCGACCTCGAGCCTGGACAGCCAGTCGGAGAAAAATATCCTCGATGCGCTGACGCGCATTTCGCACAACAAAACGACGCTGGTGATCGCCCATCGCCTTTCCACCGTGATCGACGCCGATCGCATTGTCGTGCTCGACCAGGGACAGGTGTGTGAGCAGGGCGATCACGAATCGCTGATCGAAGCAGATGGCCTGTACGCGAAGCTGTGGCGCATGCAGCAAAAGAAGGCGGCGCAAGCCGAATGAGCCGATCCCCCAATCCCGGTCAGTGCAGCGCCAGTGAACCCTTCGCGTCATGCGTCCTGAGCGACGACATGGCGCCGGAGTTTCGCGATGGGCACATCATCATCGTCGATCCTGGCGGGCGCTCTCACTACCGTCGTCCCGGCGCAAGCCGGGATCCAGAGTCGAGGGAATTTTCTCTGAAGCGTCGCTGGATTCCGGATTGTGCCGGAATGATGCTTAATATTTAAATGTAAACCCGATTCCCCGTATACTCTAGTGATTCCTCCGGTGAGATAACTCATGTCAGACGAAAATCGCGATAAAGCGCTGAACTACCACCGTAAACCGACTCCCGGTAAACTCCGCATCGAGGCGACCACGCCGTTGACCTCGCAACGGGATCTCGCGCTGGCTTATTCGCCCGGGGTCGCCTATCCCTGCCTCGAAATCGAAAACAACCCGCTTGCCGCACGTGAATACACCGCGCGCGCCAACCTCATCGGAGTGGTGACCAACGGTACCGCGGTGCTCGGGCTCGGCGATATCGGTGCGATGGCGGCAAAACCGGTGATGGAAGGCAAGGCGGTACTGTTCAAGCGTTTCGCCGGTATCGACGTGTTCGATATCGAAATCGACGAGAGCGACCCCCACAAGCTGGCCGAAACCATCGAGCGCCTGGAGCCCACCTTCTGCGGCATCAATCTCGAGGATATCAAGGCGCCGGACTGTTTTTACGTCGAGAAATACCTGCACGAGCGCATGTCGATCCCGGTGTTCCACGATGATCAGCACGGTACCGCCATCGTCGTCGCGGCGGCGTTGAAGTCCGCGCTCGAGGTGGTCGGCAAGGATATCACCGAGGTTCGACTGATGGCCTCGGGTGCGGGCGCGGCGGCCCTGTCCTGTCTCAACCTGCTGGTTTCCATGGGTTTGGACAAGCGCAATGTTATCGTCTGCGATTCCCTCGGCGTCGTTTTTGAGGGGCGCACCGATTACATGGACGAGTACAAGGCGGTCTATGCCGTCGATACCGAAATGCGCACGCTTGGTGAAGCCATCGCCGGCGCCGATGTCTTTCTCGGGCTATCCGCGGGTAATATTATGACGGCGGAAATGGTCGATTCGATGGCGCAAAAGGCGATCGTATTCGCGCTCGCCAATCCGACGCCGGAAATCGACCCGGCCGAAGCGCGCCGCTTGCGTCCCGACGTGGTGATGGCAACCGGGCGCACCGATTACCCCAACCAGGTCAACAACGTGCTGTGCTTTCCCTTCCTGTTTCGAGGCGCGCTCGACGCGGGCGCCACCGAGATCAATCAGGCGATGAAAATCGCCTGTGTCGATGCCATATCGAAGCTGGCGCGCGCGGGTACCAGCGATGTGGTCGCCAGCGCCTACCACGGCGAATCCCTGACCTTCGGTCCCGAGTACCTGATTCCAAAGCCCTTCGATCAGCGTCTGATCCTCGAGATCGCGCCGGCGGTGGCCCAGGCGGCAATGGATTCGGGCGTCGCCGAACGCCCGATCGAAGATATGAAAGCCTACCGCCACAAACTGAGCGCTTTCGTGTTTCGTTCCGGGTTATTCATGAAGCCGGTCTTCGACCTGGCGCGCGCAACGCAGCGTCGCGTCGCATTCGCGGAGGGAGAAAGCTCCAGGGTATTGCAGGCTATCGATAGCATCGTTCAGGAAAAGCTCTGCGCACCCATAGCCATCGGCCGGGAAGACGTCATTCGTGCGAATATCCGCGAAAACGGGCTCACGATCGTACCGGGCAAGGATTTCGAAATCATGGAATACGCCGATCACGAAGACTGGGTGCGGAATTTTCAAGAGAGTACCCAGCGCCGTGGTAAGACACTGTCCGAAGCGACCGAGATACTGCGCAACAGTAAAACTACCCAGGCGGCCATGATGGTCAGGATGGGCCTGGCCGACACCATGATTTGCGGCACCATCGGCCGCTACCACCGCCACCTCGGGCGCATTTTCAGTGTTGCCCAGCAGGACGATGGCTACGAGGAAGCCTCGGCGCTGAGCATCGTCATCACCGGTAAATACACGCTGTTTATCGTCGATACTCATGTCACCCACGACCCGACGCCGGAATCGATAGCGAAGATGACCATTCTCGCCGCCACCGAAGTCGCGCGCTTCGGTTTGAAGCCGAAGGCGGCCCTGCTGTCGCATTCCAGTTTTGGCAGCCGTGATTCGTCGTCGTCGCTGAAGATGCGTAAGGCCCTGTCAATCATCAATCAAACCCATCCCGAGTTGATGGTCGAGGGTGAAATGCAGGCCAACCTGGCGTTGTCGCCGCATGCGATGGCGGAGCAATTCCCCAACTCAAACCTGGCCGGTGTTGCCAATCTGCTGGTGATGCCCAACCTTGACGCGGCACACATTGCGATGAATCTCGTCAAGTCGGGTGCCGACGGGGTGCCGATCGGACCGATATTGCTGGGCTGTGATATTTCGGCGCATATCGTTACGCCGGGGACCACGGTGCGCGGATTGGTCAATATGACCGCGATTGCGGCCGCGCGCAGCGCGGCGGAGTCGAAGTAAGCGATGCACCTGGTCGTCCTTCTGCTCGCCGCGCTGGCGTTTTTTATCCATCTCACGCTGGGAGTCCGCGGCGATCCTGAACGGCGAAAGCTGCTTTTCCTTTACGTGCTTGTCGACCTCTGGCTGAGCTCGGTATTCCTCTACCTGCTGGTTACCGCTTTGATGCACTAGCCCCCCACCTCCGCGGACGGCAGTCCGTCGTTCTTGAAATTCCACATGTCGGCTGAGCGATAGTCGGGTTCCCTTATACGGATTTAAACTTTGGATATAAATTATTCACATATCCAGTCATGTCTGCCGAGGCAGCAAATCTTTATTTTTTGAGGAAGTTTTATGAGTCATACGCAATACGCAGCGGCGCGACAGCGCCTGCAACGCAGTGAACTGGCGGTACCCGGATCCAATCCGGGGATGTTCGAGAAAGCCGCCGGCAGTAACGCCGATTACGTCTTTCTGGACCTGGAAGACGCGGTTTCGCCCGCCGACAAACTGCAGGCGCGCAAGAATATCATCGAAGCGCTGCATGACATCGACTGGCGCGCTCGCGGTAAAACCATCTCGCTGCGCATCAACAGCCTCGATACACACTACATGTACCGCGATGTCGTCGACGTCATCGAGCAGGCCGGCGATCGGCTCGATACCATTTTGATCCCCAAGGTTGGCGTCGCCGCGGATGTCTACATGGTCGACGCGATGCTGACCCAGATCGAAACGGCGAAAGGGTATGACAACCGTATCGGCATCGAGGCATTGATCGAAATTACCCTCGGTATGGCGAATGTCGATGCGATCGCGACTTCGAGCCCGCGCATGGAGGCGATGCACTTCGGTGTCGCCGACTACGCCGCGAGCTGTCGTGCACGCACCACCAACATCGGCGGAGTCAACCCGGACTACCCGGGCGACCAGTGGCACCATGGTCTCTCGCGCATGCTGGTGGCCTGCCGCGCTTATGGCCTGCGCGCCATCGACGGTCCCTTCGGCGATTTCAACGATGCCGACGGTTATATCGAAGCGGCGCGGCGCGGCGCGGCGATGGGCTACGAGGGCAAGTGGGCGATCCACCCCTCGCAGATCGATCTCGCCAACGACGTTTTTTCACCGCCCCCGGCCGAGGTCGATCGCGCGCAACGCATACTGGTTGCGCTCGACGAAGCGGCCGCGCAGGGCAGGGGTGCCGCCCAGCTCGACGGGCGCATGATCGACGCGGCCTCGGCGCGCATGGCGGAAAACATCGTCAACACCGACGCCGCGATTCAAGCCAAACAGTAACCCAGGCGCTAACTAACCCGGAAAATTCATAAATCGTGCACAATCTCGCTTGTCTATTGATTCCACAAGAAATATATCCTCAGTCACTCGTAATCACTGATACGAGGTTCCTTCGGATATTTCCTTGTGAAATAAATATACTGCGTGATCTTCGCGCAGATTTATGAACTTTCCGGGCTAAGACCCGGCAGGAGAAGCACGATGGATATTCATGAGTACCAGGCGAAGACGTTACTGGCCGATTTCGGCATGCCGATAGCAAAGGGAGGCATCGCATATAGTCCCGAACAGGCCGCCTACCGCGCCAAGGAACTCGGCGGTGAAAAGTGGGTGGTCAAGGCGCAGATCCATTCCGGTGCGCGCGGCAAGGCCGGCGGCATCAAAGTCTGCGGCAGCGAGAACGAAGTCATGGAAGCCGCCAATGCCTTGCTGGGCCGGCGTCTGGCGACAAACCAGACCGGCCCCCAGGGCAAGCTCATCGGGCGGCTTTACATCGAGGAAGCGACCGATATCGCGCGCGAAATCTACCTCGCGTTTGTGCTCGATCGCGCCTTTGAACGCATCGTCTGTGTCGCTTCCTCTTCGGGTGGAATGGACATCGAGGAAATCGCCGAGACCGATCCCGATGCCATCGTGCGTGTGCCCATCGAACCGGCGGTCGGCATGCAGGATTTTCAGGCGCGCGAAATCGCCTTTGCGCTCGGCATGGAGGCCTCGCAGCTGGCCGAGGCGGTAAAGGCATTGAAGGCTTGCTACCGCGCGTTTCGCGACCTCGACGCCACCATGGTCGAAGTCAACCCGTTGGTGGTAACCAGCGACGGTCGTATCATCGCGCTCGACGCGAAGATGGGATTCGACGACAACGCGCTATTCCGCCGTCCGCAGATTTCCGAGCTGCGTGACAAGTCACAGGAGGATGCACGCGAAATGAACGCAGCCGATCGCGGCCTCAGTTACGTTGGCCTCGATGGCAATATCGGTTGCATCATCAACGGCGCCGGGCTGGCCATGGCTACCATGGATATGATCAAGCACGTCGGCGGCGAGCCGGCCAACTTTCTCGATATCGGCGGTGGCGCCTCGCCCGACCGGGTCGCCAAGGCATTCAACCTGGTGCTTTCCGACGAGGGCGTGGATGCGATCCTGGTCAACATATTCGCCGGTATCAACCGTTGTGACTGGGTTGCCGAGGGTGTCATCCAGGCGATGCGGAAACTCGATGTGCCGGTTCCCGTGGTCGTGCGGCTATCCGGCACCAACGTTGAACTCGGCCGGCAGATACTGGCCGACAGCGATATCGACCTGATTACCGCCGATACCCTTGCCGAGGCGGCGGAAAAGGCGGTCGCCTCGGCAAACCTCCACCAGTCAGCCGGCGCACAAACCTGAGGAGAGACCGAGATGAGTATATTTCTAGATGAGAAAACCCCGGTCATCGTACAGGGATACACCGGCCGTATCGGCAGTTTTCACGCGCAGGAGATGATCGACTACGGCACCAATGTCGTCGGTGGCGTCACGCCCGGAAAAGGTGGTGAACGGCACCTCGATCGCCCGGTTTTCAACACGGTCAAGGATGCGGTGCGTGACACCGGCGCCGAGGCCAGCGTGGTTTTCGTGCCGCCGCCGTTTGCCGCCGATACCATCATGGAAGCCGCCGATGCCGGCATTCGCTTCTGTGTCTGCGTCACCGACGGTATCCCGGCGCAGGATATGATGCGCGTCAAACGCTACATGCGGCGTTACAGGCGCGAACAGCGCATGACCCTGACCGGCCCCAACTGTGCCGGCACCATCAGCCCGGGCAAGGCGATGATGGGAATCATGCCGGGGCATATCTACCAGCAGGGCAACGTCGGCCTGATCGGCCGCTCAGGTACGCTCGGATACGAGGCCGCCTCGCAGATGAAAGCGATGGGGATCGGTATTTCCACCAGCGTCGGTATCGGCGGCGACCCGATCAACGGCAGCGCCTTTCGTGATCACCTGGAGCGTTTCGAAGAGGACCCCGATACGAAACTGGTCGTCATGATCGGCGAAATCGGCGGCCCGCAGGAAGCCGAGGCCGCTGCCTTCGTGCGCGATCACATGCAAAAACCGGTGCTCGCCTATATTGCCGGCCTGACCGCCCCGCGCGGACGCACAATGGGCCACGCCGGCGCCATCGTCACCAGTGCGGGCGAGTCGGCCGCCGAAAAGGTAGAGATACTGCGTGCCGCCGGTGTCGGCATCATCCTGCGGCCTTCGGAATTCGGTAATGCCGTGGCGCAGGCGTTGCAGAAGCTATAACGCCGGTGTGTCAGGTAGGGCGGCGGGCAGGCGAGTCACAGGCCGATCGCCATGAAATATCGCGCGGAATCCAGGTAGGTGGCGCCGGCGCTGCTGGCGGCATTGCCATCCATAAGCGCCGCGGTAAGATCACTCTGGATAAACCCTGCCGAGCACGCAGGGAGGTTCTCGCAGAGGCGCGGTGTTCGCGGAGCGATATAGGGGTTGTCGAAAATTGAATGGAAATCCCCAGCCACCCACACTTATATTCCTCAGCGCTCCCTGCCCCCCTGCGCCTCTGCGAGAACCTTCTCTGCGCACTCAGCGTTCTCAGCGAGAACCTTCTTTGCGCGCTCAGCGTGCTCCGCGCCTCCGCGAGAACCCCCCCAGGAAAGCATCCGCAGCCTAAACCCATCGATTGAGCGCGGCTTCGAATTCTTCGCGGCTGATTTCACTGGCGCCGAGCGAATGCAGGTGCGTGGTCGGCATCTGGCAATCGATGAGTTCGTAGCGCCCGCAATCGACCAGCTGTTTCAGGCACAGTTTGGAGGCATTCGGCACGCGGCTGAACATCGACTCACCAAAAAAAACCTTGCCGAGGGCAATACCGTAAAGTCCGCCGACGAGTTCGCTGCCGTCGCGGCACTCGATCGAATGCGCGAACCCGGCTCGATGCATCGTCATGTAAGCTTCGACCATCTGTGAATTGATCCAGGTACCGCGCTGGCCCGACCGTTCCCCGGCACAGGCCTCGATGACGGCATTGAAGTCGCGATCCTCGCTGACCCGGTAGCGTTGTTGCCGCTGTAGTTTGCGCAGGCTTTTGCTGGTGTGAAAGTCTTGCGGATACAGCACCATGCGTGGCGCCGGCGCCCACCACAGTATGGGCTGGCCCTCGTTAAACCAGGGGAAAATGCCCTGTCGATAAGCCACCACCAACCATTCGACGCTCAGTTTACCGCCCGCCGCGAGTAATCCGGGCGGTTCAGCAAGTGCCGATTCGGTATCCGGAAAGTGTGGATCGGCGGTGGGTTCAAGCCAACTAATCATTTATATATCAATAATATACAATACATACTTAAAGTAAATAGTCTTCACTCTGCCGACTTGAAAGGCGAGTGCTCGAGCAAATCGTCGCGATAGTCGTCGATGTAACGACGTTCCTGCCGCAGAAACTGTTCGATGGCTTCGCGAAACTGCGGATGCGCGATCCAGTGACCCGACCAGGTTCGGGTTGGCAGGAAGCCGCGGCTCAGCTTGTGTTCGCCCTGGGCGCCGGGATCGAAACAGTGCAGCTTTTCACGAATACAGTAGTCGATGCCCTGGTAGTAGCAGCATTCGAAATGCAGGTGGCGGAAGTATTGATCGCAGCCCCAGACACGACCGTACAGATGACTGTCACTGCGAAAGAACAGCGAAGCCGCGACGATGGTCCCCTGATCGCGGGCAATCGCCGCGAGCACCTGGCGCGGCATCTTTTCGCCAACGTGCCTGAAGAATGCCGGGGTCAGGGTGGCGGCACCATACTTGCGAGTGTAAATTCCCGCATACAGATCGTGGATACGTTGCCATTCGTCGGCGCCGATACTGTCACCGCTTTGCATGACGATGTCGAGGTCTAGCGCGCCAACGCCGCGACGCTCCTTGTTGATGTTTTTGCGCTTGCGCGAGCTCAGGCGCGACAGAAAATCGCCGAAATCCCGGTAATCATCATTCCGCCAGTGAAACTGGACGTCGTTACGCAGCAGCAGGTCGTGTTTTGCGAGCCCGTCGAGTACCGCTTTTTCGGCAAACAGGATATGCCAGGAACTTATTTTCCGGTCGTTACAGAATCCCTGTATCGCGCCGCACAGCAGATCACGCAGCTGCTCCCGGTCCTGCTCGTGCGTAACGTCCTCGTAATCGATGAGGAAGCGCTCGCCGGTAGTGGGCGTGTAAGGGATCGCGGTTACCAGCTTGGGGTAGTAGTCGAGCCCGCTGCGCTGGTAGGCGTTGACCCAGGCGTGATCGAATACCAGTTCGCCGTAGGAATTGGTCTTGATATAGCAGGGGATGGCCGCGATCAGGCGCTGCTGGCGATGCACCAGGAAATAGACCGGGTACCAGCCGAACGGCTCGAGGCAATCGTGTAACTCGAGCCCGTGCAGGAAACAGTGTCGCGTGAACGGGTAGCTGCGCTCGCCCAGCGCATCCCAGGCGGCAGTAGGAACCTCACTCAGGCTGTGCGTGACGCTGACATGCAGTTCAGCGCTGTTCAAGTTCCCTGGCATCGAGATATTTCTCGGCGTCGAGCGCCGCCATGCAGCCACTGCCGGCCGAAGTGATCGCCTGCCGGTAGACGTGGTCCATGACGTCGCCTGCCGCGAATACGCCGTCGACGCTGGTGGCCGTGGCGTTGCCATCGGTGCCGCTATGAACGCGAATATAGCCGTTCTTCATGTCCAGCTGGCCCGCGAAGATATCGGTGTTGGGTCTGTGGCCGATGGCGATGAAAATGCCGGTCAGCTCCAGTTCACGGGTGCTGTCGTCCTTGACATTACGGATACGTAGACCGGTAACGCCGGAGTCGTCGCCGAGCGCCTCGTCGAAAACACTGAACCATTCGATGTTGACGTTGCCGTTCTTCGCTTTTTCGAAGAGCTGGTCCTGCATGATTTTTTCGGAGCGCAGCTGGTCGCGGCGATGCACCAGGGTGACCTCGGCCGCGATGTTGGATAAATACAGGGCTTCTTCGACCGCGGTATTACCGCCGCCGATAACGGCGACCTTCTGGTCTCTGAAAAAGAAGCCGTCGCAGGTGGCGCAGGCGGAGACACCCTTGCCGTGAAACTTTTCCTCGGAGGGTTCGCCGAGGTACATGGCGCTCGCACCGGTCGCGATAATCAGGGCGTCGCAACTGTATTCGCCGCTATCGCCGATGAGTCGTTTCGGGTTTTCATCGAGAAAGACGGTATGAATGTGATCGAAAACAATTTCGGTTTCGAAGCGTTCGGCATGCTGCTGCATGCGCTGCATCAGAGCCGGGCCGGTCAGGCCCTCGGGATCCCCGGGCCAGTTATCGACGTCGGTGGTGGTCATCAGTTGGCCGCCGGCCTCGAGCCCGGTAATCAACGTGGGCTTGAGGTTGGCGCGTGCGGCGTAAACCGCGGCTGCATATCCGGCCGGGCCGGAACCGAGGATAATCACACGGCTGTGCTTGTTTTCGGACATCGAGTACTCTCAGGATTAGTGAGCCGGGTTAGCGGGCTGAAAAAGACGCCAATAGTAATGCGAAAAAACGCAAATGACTATATGGCGATCGCACAGTTTTTTCAATGAGATTAACCGGTAAATTCTGGGTCACGGCCGGGCGGATCATGTAAAATACCGCGTTTTAGTCAGGACAAGGATTTTAGTGGCGCAAGCGAAACCCAAATCGCGCGGCGACTCCCCGCAAAACAGGCTGATGTTTGCCGCCCAGGTCAACCAGCGCCTGCGCGAGGCCGGCATGCTGCTGTCGTTTGCGCTGGCGGGCTATTTCCTGGTGGCAATGTTCAGTTACGACATCCAGGACCCCTCGTGGTCGCACAGCGGCAGCAACGTCGAGACCAGCAACTTCGGTGGTTCCGCGGGCGCATGGATCGCCGACCTGACTTTTTACCTGTTCGGTTACCTGGCGTTACTGTTGCCGACCATGCTCGTTTACAACGGCGTGATTCTGGTGAAGACGCGCGACCTGAGCGCGGAAGACCGCTACCAGATGCTGGTCATCCGCTGGAGCGGTTTCGTGCTTACGCTGATTTCCGGCTGCGCGCTGGCGAGCCTGCATTTCTCGGTCGCGCCGGGCGCGATGCCGCTCGATGCCGGCGGCATACTCGGGCAGATTACCGGTAATTACTTCTCCCAGGGGCTGGGTTTTGTCGGCGCCACGGTATTGCACCTGGCGTTGTTTCTGTCGGGGCTGACGCTGTTTACCGGTCTTTCATGGCTCGCCCTGGTCGACGCTCTCGGCAAGTACACCTTGCTCGCAATCGACAAGGTGATCGATCGTTACTACCTGATTCGCGACCGTGTCGAGGGCAAGCGCAATCGCAGCGAGCGCGAACAGGTTTTCCAGGTGCGGCAGCAAAAGCAGGTAAAACGCAAACCGCTGAAGATCGAACCGGTGGTCGAACACATCGAATCGAGTACGCGCGTCGAAAAGGAAAAACAGATCCCGCTGTTCAAGTCTTCCAGCAACGGCGGCAGCACGATACCGCCGCTGGCATTGCTGGACCAGCCCCGGGCCAGGGTGGCCGGGTACAGTACCTCGGCGCTCGAAGCCATGTCGCAGCAGCTGGAGTCGAAGCTGCGCGATTTCGGTATCGAAGTCCAGGTCGAATCGGTGCATCCCGGTCCGGTTATTACACGCTTCGAGATCCTGCCCGCGCCCGGCGTCAAGGTCAACCAGATATCCAACCTGTCCAAGGATCTGGCGCGTTCGTTGTCGGTCATAGGCGTGCGCGTGGTCGAAATCATTCCCGGCAAGTCGGTCATGGGGCTCGAAATTCCAAATGAAAAGCGCGAACTCGTGGCGCTGCGTGAAATCGTGCAGTCGAAGAGTTTCGACCAGGCCGCTTCGCCGCTGACGCTTGCGCTTGGCAAGGATATCAGCGGTGAAGCCGTGGTCGCCGATCTCGCCAGGATGCCCCACCTGCTGGTCGCGGGCACGACCGGTTCCGGTAAATCGGTGGCTTTGAACGCGATGCTGTTGAGCATACTGTTCAAGGCGACCCCGAGCGACGTACGCATGATTCTGATCGACCCGAAGATGCTCGAGCTCAATGTCTACGAAGATATCCCGCACCTGATCGCGCCGGTGGTAACCGACATGAAGGAGGCCGCCAACGCGTTGCGCTGGTGCGTGGCGGAAATGGAGCGCCGTTACCGGCTGATGGCGTCGCTGGGCGTGCGCAATATTTCCGGCTACAACCGCAAGGTGCGCGAAGCTGCCGCCGAGGGCTCGCCGATCAAGGACCCGCTTTTCGACAGGAATCGCCTGTTGCTCGATCCCGACGCCAAACCGGATGATCTCGAACCCTTGCCCTATATCGTCGTCGTGGTCGACGAATTCGCCGACATGATCATGGTCGTCGGCAAGAAGGTCGAAGAATTGATCGCACGCCTGGCGCAAAAGGCGCGCGCTTCCGGAATACACCTGCTGCTGGCGACGCAGCGGCCTTCGGTCGACGTCATCACCGGTTTGATCAAGTCCAATATCCCGACCCGCATCGCGTTCCAGGTGTCGTCGAAGGTCGATTCGCGCACGATACTCGATCAAATGGGCGCCGAGACCTTGCTGGGCCACGGCGACATGCTTTACCTGCCGCCGGGCACGAGCGTGCCGGAACGGGTGCACGGCGCCTTCGTCGACGATCACGAAGTCCACGCCGTCGTCAATGAAATCAAGAAACTCGGCCAGCCAAACTACATTACCGATGTCCTTGAAGAGTCCACTGCACCCGTATTGCCCGGAGAAGCACCGCGTGATTCCAGCGGCGACGAAGCCGACCCGCTCTACGACGAGGCCGTTGCGGTCGTCACCGAAACTCGCAAGGCGTCGATTTCCTACGTGCAACGGCGACTCAAGATTGGTTATAACAGGGCGGCGCGCATGATCGAGGAAATGGAAGCCTCGGGCGTGGTTTCGATGGTGCAGTCAAACGGCAGCCGGGAAGTACTGGCGCCGCCACCACCAGCGGATTAAATGATGAGATACCTGATTGTCGCCTTGCTGTTGATTGCCAACCCGGCCTGGGCCGAGGATGCCGCACAACGACTCAAGGTCGCCCTCGAGAACATGGACAATCTCAGTACCGAGTTCAAACAGACCCTGCTGGACGAGGATAAGAACGTCGTGCAGCAAAGCCGCGGCACGCTGGCGTTGCAGCGGCCCGGGAAATTTGCCTGGGTTTATACCGATCCTTTCGAGCAACGCATTATTGCCGACGGCAGCGAACTGTGGGTGTACGATGTCGAACTGGACCAGGTGACGGTGAAACCGATGGATCAGGGGCTCTCCAATGCGCCGATCATGATCCTGATGAAACAGGCCGACGTCAGCGAGCAATTCGAGATCAGCGAAGTGGGGCAGCGCAAGTTTCTCTACTGGGTTGAATTGTCGCCGCACGCAGACGATCTTGAGTATACCCATATCTACATCGGTATCGACGGCGAGCGCGTGCGTGCGATGGAACTGCAGGATCAGTTCGGCCAGAGCACGCAAATTGTTTTCGAAAACCAGCGTAGCGGCGTGGTCCACAATCCCGCCACATTCAAATTCGTGCCGCCCCCCGGGGTCGATATCTACGGCGTGGGCGGTTAACCCGCCTGTTGCACCAGCCCATGAGTGATCTGTTCCAGGCGGAAAAGGAATTTCAACCTCTTGCCGACCGCATGCGTCCACGCAAGCTCGAACAGGTCTTCGGCCAGTCACACCTGCTCGCATCCGGCAAACCGCTGCGCCAGGCCATTGAAAGCAATCGCCTGCATTCGATGATCTTCTGGGGGCCGCCCGGAACCGGCAAAACAACGATCGCGCGCCTGCTCGCGGAATATTCCGACGCGCGCTTTATCACCCTCTCCGCGGTGCTTGCCGGGGTCAAGGATATTCGCGAGGCAATCGAGCAGGCGCGGCAGTTCCAGGGCTTGACGGTACTGTTCATCGACGAGGTGCACCGTTTCAACAAGGCCCAGCAGGATGCCTTTTTGCCGCATATCGAAGACGGCACCATCCTCTTTGTCGGCGCCACCACCGAGAATCCTTCCTTCGAGTTGAACAATGCGCTGTTGTCGCGCACCCGAACCTACGTGCTCAAGCCGATTCAGGACGAGGACATCGAGCAGGTGATCGATCGCGCCCTGCGGGACCCGGAGTACGGGCTCGGAAAGCTCGACCTCGGTATCGACGATGACGCCAGGCGCCTGCTGGCGCAGGCGGCCGATGGTGATGCACGGCGCGCACTGACCTATCTCGAAATCATCAGCGACCTGGTCGAGAGCGGGCATATCGATCCCGCGCTGGTTGCCGAGATCGCGCAGCAGGGGCCGCGTCGCTTCGACAAGGCGGGCGATCTTTTTTACGAGCAGATTTCGGCGCTGCACAAGTCGGTGCGCGGCTCCGACCCCGATGCCTCGCTTTACTGGTTCTGCCGCATGATCGATGGCGGCTGCGATCCGGTATACATCGCGCGCCGCGTGGTGCGCATGGCGATCGAGGATATCGGTATTGCCGACCCGCGCGCGCTGGAGCTATGCCTCAATGGCTGGCAGACCTACGAGCGCCTCGGTAGCCCGGAGGGTGAGCTCGCGATCGCCCAGGGCATCGTTTACCTCGCTTGCGCGGCAAAGAGTAACGCCGTCTACAGCGCTTACCAGCAGGCGATGCAGGATGCGCGTGACTCGGGCAGCCTCGAGGTGCCGTTGCACCTGCGCAACGCACCGACAAAATTCATGGCGGAGCAGGGTTACGGCGAAGGCTATCGTTACGCACACGATGAAGGCGATGCCTTCGCCGCCGGTGTCGACTATTTCCCCGAGGCGCTGGGCGCACGGCAGTATTATCACCCGGTTGAGCGTGGGCTGGAGATCAGGATCGCGGAGAAACTGGCGCGCCTGCGCAAGCTTAACCTGGAAGCGAAAAAATGAACGCGCCGCGCAACCTTCCGTTCATACAGGCGGCCGGCATGGCGCTCGATGCCGATATCGAGATGCCGGCAAACAATCGCGGTTTGATATGGAAAAAGCGAACTTTATAGCCCATAGTCAGACTAATACTTCAACTATAAACCAGGAATCCACCCATGAAATCACTCTTCACGCTGGCCTGTGCCCTGTTATTTTCATTGTCCATGTCATACGCCGGTGCCAATGAAGAAGCACCCGAAGATATGACGCGGCTGCTGAAGCTGCGCCTCGGCACCGACCAGATTGCAGCGCCGGTCGCCACCGGTGTCGAAGGGGTTTATCAAACCCGTTTCGGTAACAAGTTCGCCTACCTGATCGAGGGCGGGCGCTATGTTTTCATCGGTGACCTGGTCGACCTCAAGCTGGCGCGTAACATGACCGAGGTTAGCCGGCGCGACCTGGTCGTCGAGGAACTTGCCGGCTTCGCCGAGGAAAAACAGATCGTCTACCCGGCGCTGGAGGAAGAACTTGCCGTGCTCAATGTGTTTACCGATACCAGCTGCGGTTACTGCCAACAGTTACACAAGGAGGTCAAGTACCTGCAGCAAGCCGGGATATCGGTTCACTACTTTCCCTATCCGCGCGGTGGTAATCGCGGTCCGGGGTACAGTGACCTGAAAAAAGTCTGGTGTGCCGACGACAAGCTTGCGGCAATGAGCATCGCCAAGGGTGCGCTTGCGGGAACCCTGGCATCTTCTGGAGATTGTGCATCAGCCGCGCATGTCGACGACGGCTATGTGCTCGGTAATCGCATTGGCGTCAAGGGTACACCCGCGCTCTATACCAGCGAGGGCGTCATGTTCAATGGCTATGTGCCGTACCAGGAATTGATTCCGCAGTTGATTAATCAGTAAGAATTTCAATATAACCCATAGAAATCAGCCCCGGCGCCCTCGCGGGAGCGCTTTTGTGCGCGTCGAATTGGTTTACTGTGATAAAATTCCGGGCTGTTGAAAATGAGTTTCAGTTCGAATGCCCGAGATGGAATCAAAAGATGAGCCCGCACCTGTTGAAACGGACGATGAGCAATCGGGAGAAGATACAGCGCCGCCGCGCGAATACGGTGGTCCGAAGGGCAAGGAGCCGACTCGTTACGGCGATTGGGAGAAGAATGGCCGCTGTATCGATTTTTGATGCCCATCATCACCTGCACTGAAGCACAACTCGTAACCTGGGAATAGACGATGCCGAATAACAATCATCCTGTTTCACCGCATTTACAGATTTATCGCCTGCCGCTAACCGCGTTACTGTCGATCACGCATCGCCTGACCGGGGTGATCCTCGCCTGCGCAAGCCTGCTGCTGGTCTGGGTGCTTTCCGCGGCCGCGGAAAGCGTGCCGGCCTACGAAGCCCTGATGTCGCATTTGCAACCCTGGTACGGACAGATATTCCTGCTCGGCGTGGTATTTTCCCTGTACCTGCATTTTTGCAACGGCATTCGACACCTGTTCTGGGACGTTGGTTATGGCTTTGAACTGGAAACCGTGGACCTGACCGCCAAACTGGCGATTGCGATGGCGCTGGTGCTGACCGTGGCGACCTGGATGATCGCGGGGGCAGGCTGATCATGAACGATTTGAGATCACCATTATCGAAGGTGAAGGGGCTGGGCTCGGCCCGCGAAGGCACTTCCCACTTCTGGCATCAGCGCCTGACCGCACTGTTACTGATTCCACTGGTGCTGTGGATTGGCTTCGGCATCGCCGCGCTGCCGCTCGAGCACGCTATCCTCGTGAACTGGATTCGGCAACCACTGGTCACCATTGCGATGGTGTTGCTGATCATGGCGACGTTTTACCACGCGCAACTGGGTCTGCAGACCGTCATCGAGGATTACATCGCGTCGCACTCGAGCCGCACCCTGGTTCTGCTGCTGTCGAATGCGTTGTGTCTGTTATTCGGTATCATCGGGGTGGTCTCGGTGTTGAAGATTTCACTAGGGGCTTAAGCCATGGCCAGCGACTATAAACTGATCGATCACGCCTACGATGTCGTCATTGTCGGCGCCGGCGGGGCCGGCTTGCGCGCAACCCTGGGCATGGCCGCCGCGGGGCTCTCCACCGCCTGTATCACCAAGGTGTTTCCGACCCGCAGCCATACCGTTGCGGCGCAGGGCGGCATGAGCGCCTCGCTTGGAAACATGGGGCCCGACAACTGGCAGTGGCACATGTATGACACCGTCAAGGGTTCGGACTGGCTCGGCGATCAGGACGCTATCGAGTACATGTGTCGCGAAGCGGTTCCGGCGGTGATCGAACTCGAGCACTACGGCGTTCCGTTTTCGCGTACCGAAGAGGGCAAGATATACCAGCGCCCCTTCGGCGGCATGACTACCAATTTTGGCGAAGGCACCGCGCAACGCACCTGTGCGGCGGCGGATCGTACCGGTCACGCCATCTTGCATACGCTTTACCAGCAGTCATTGAAACATCGCGCCGAGTTTTTCATCGAGTATTTTGCCATCGACCTGATCATGGAAGATGGCGTCTGCCGTGGGGTGGTCGCCTGGGATCTGGCCAGCGGTGAATTGCATCGTTTTCGGGCTCACACGGTAGTACTCGCCACCGGTGGTTGCGGACGCGCTTATTTTTCCGCCACCTCGGCCCATACCTGTACCGGTGACGGCGGCGGTATGGTGGTGCGCGCCGGACTGCCGCTGCAGGACATGGAATTCGTACAGTTCCATCCGACCGGCATATACGGCGCCGGGGTCCTGATTACCGAAGGCGTGCGCGGCGAGGGCGGTTACCTGACCAACTCGGACGGTGAACGCTTCATGGAACGCTACGCGCCCAACGCCAAGGACCTGGCGTCGCGTGACGTGGTCAGCCGCTCGATGACGATCGAAATAAACGAGGGGCGCGGGGTTGGACCAAACCGCGACCACATCCACCTGCACCTCGAGCATCTTGGACCCGAAGTCATCGACGAGCGCCTGCCGGGGATATCGGAGTCGGCGGAAATTTTTGCCGGTGTCGACGTCACGCGCGCGCCGATCCCGGTACTACCGACCGTGCATTACAACATGGGCGGTATTCCGACCAACTACCACGGTGAAGTGGTGACGCTGAAAGACGGTGACCCGGATTCGGTCGTGCCCGGGTTGATGTCGATTGGCGAGGCCGCCTGTGTCTCGGTGCATGGCGCCAATCGACTGGGCTCCAATTCACTGCTCGACATCGTCGTTTTTGGCCGCGCCGCGGCCCTCAGAGCGGCCGAGATCATTAAGCCCGGCATGGCGCACAGGCCGCTGGCCACGGATGCCTGCGAAGGCATACTCGAACGCTTCGATCGCCTGCGCAACGCCTCCGGCGCCAGCACCACGGCCAGCATCAGGAACGGGATGCAGCGCGACATGCAGCAGCATGCCGCCGTGTTCCGCACCGGTGATTCGCTGGTGGAAGGTGTCGACAAGCTGAACGCGGTGTTCGCGAGTTTCGAAGACGTCGGTTTATCCGACCGCGGGCTGGTGTGGAACACCGACCTGATCGAGACGCTGGAACTGGAGAACCTTTTGTTGCAGGCGCAGGCCACTATCCAGAGCGCGTTAAACCGTACCGAGAGTCGCGGCGGACATGCGCGCGAGGATTACAGTGAACGCGATGACGAAAACTGGATGAAGCACACGCTCACCTGGGTAGACGGCAAGGGGCGGGTCAGTTTCGACTACCGTCCGGTGCACATGTATACGCAGAGCGATGAATGTGAAGTTATCCCGCCGAAGAAACGGGTTTACTGAGGAATCGAAGAAGATGGCAGAATTTACCTTACCCGCAAATTCCGTGGTCAAACAGGGCAAGCTGTTCAGGGCCGCGGACGGCGCCACCAACATCAGGCGTTTCGTGGTCTATCGCTACGACCCGGCCAGCGGTGAGAACCCGTGCATCGACACCTACGAAATCGACATGGATAGCTGCGGGCCGATGGTGCTCGATGCACTGCTCAAGATCAAGGACGAAATGGACGCCACGCTGTCACTGAGGCGTTCCTGTCGCGAAGGCATTTGCGGGTCCTGCTCGATGAACATCGACGGCGCCAATACGCTGGCCTGCACGCAGTCGATAGCGGACATCAAGGGTGACGTCAAGATCTACCCGCTGCCCCACCAGCCGGTGGTCAAGGACCTGGTGTCCGATTTGACCAATTTCTATGCCCAGTATGCTTCGGTGGAACCCTGGATGAAAACCGATACGGCGACCCCACCGGACCGCGAGCGCCTGCAGTCGCGCGAAGATCGTGAAAAGCTGGATGGGCTCTACGAGTGTATTCTTTGCGCCTGCTGTTCCACCAGTTGCCCTAGCTACTGGTGGAACAGCGATCGTTATCTCGGTCCGGCGGCCCTGCTCAATGCCTACCGCTGGATTGTCGACAGTCGTGATGAGGCCGCCGGCGAGCGCCTCGATGAACTCGAAGACCCGTTCAAGCTGTATCGATGTCACACCATCATGAATTGCAGCAAGGTTTGCCCGAAGGGATTAAACCCGGCGATGGCCATCGCGGAAACCAAGAAACTCCTGGTGCAGCGCAAAATTTAGGCCCGGCGCCGAGGCTATGTCAGAGTTGTCGCGTTTACGCTGGTTGTGCCGCCGTGGCATGAAGGAACTGGACCTGGTCATGAGTGGCTATCTGGAACGTCACTACGACGAGGCCACGGCATCGCAGCAGGCGCAGTTTCGCGGCCTGCTGCAAATGCAGGACCCGGATCTGTACAATTTACTGCTTGGACGCGACGAGCCCAACGACCCCGAACTCGCCGGTCTTTTGCAGGTTTTACGCAAGCTATCGGGGCGGAAATGACAAGGATTGTTGCATGCACGAATACCACGAAGTCAGGGCGTCGAGATCGTTACTGATTACCCTCGCCGCGGGACATGCGGTCGCCGCGCTGACAATATATTTATTTTTCCCCGCGGGCTTGTTGAAATGGTCGGGTCTGGCCGCTTTATGTCTTTATACCTTAAGTGAATACAGGCGTTTGATTCGACACGGGATTATCCGCCTGCGCGTGAATCCAGGCAGCGCGATAATCGAGTTTGAGCGGTGCGGGCAACCATATTTTTATCGTAAATACAAGGTTTACGAGACTCGATGGTTTGCTATTCTTAAGCTCATGGACAATCGGCAAAACAGGACCCTGATATTGATCCCGGATAGCTTTAGTTCGCCGCGGAGTTACCGCCGGCTACGCCGCCAGATCCGCCGGCTGGAGCGCTTCGATGCTGCTTGATCTCAACCCGGTCCGCAGGGGGCGCGACGTCAATGCGCGCAGCTTCGCGGGCCTGATGGAACTTTACGAACAAAACTACCTGCGCCTGCGTAACCTCGCACCGGACCTGAAGGTGGCCGATGAGATGATTTCATCGGTGCCCGGGCACCAGGACCTGTATCTTTCGATAATACTACGCTGCCGCTATACCACGATGCTGCGCCTGACCTACCAGTTCGAAGACGACGGCGATCTGTTGTTCGAACCGGATCTGCATCTGAAGGTTTATCACGATGCGCGTGTCATCGAGGTACAACAGTTCACGTCCCGTGCGCACGGTCCCCTGTACGTCGCCGATATGATCGAACAAAAATGGATGATGAACCGATTTCTGTTCAAGTGGCTGGGATACTGTTTGCACCAGGGGCACTATTTCCAGCCGATGCAACATTTGAAAGCTGGTAATACATAACTTTAAAAACATCATTTAAGTGTTTGAATTAACACACTTAAATTAATTGAATTTCCTCATTTCTCAAATTCTGACGGCCTTCGCGTAAATACATCTTGACCTGACACCGGTCATCGATTAAATTCCTGACTAATTTAGTCAGGAATTACGGAATCACGCATGCGTTTATCTACCAAGGGCCGTTACGCCGTAACCGCGATGATGGATATCGCATTACATGAGCAAGTAGGGCCGGTAACCCTGGCCGATATATCGCAATGCCAGGGAATCTCGTTGTCATACCTCGAGCAATTGTTTGCCAAGTTGCGCAAGGGTGGACTGGTCGAGGGCGTACGCGGCCCGGGTGGGGGTTATCGCCTGGCGCAGCCGGCCGATCAGATCTCGGTCGCGGACATTATTCAATCGGTCGATGAAAAGCTCGATATGACCAAGTGCGGCGGCCTGGGCAATTGCTCGCAGGGTGAAAAATGCCTGACGCACCAGCTGTGGTACGAGTTTTCCTGCAACCTGTACCGCTTTTTAAGCGGTATCAAGCTTGATCAATACGTTAATCGCCCCGATATAAACGAATTAGTGAAGAAACAGGATATTCAATACGGTCGCTTTCTCAATCGCCCACGAGCAATAGCCTGACGGAGAAGTCAAGTGAGTGATATCAAATTACCTATCTACCTCGATTACAGCGCTACCACGCCCATCGATCCGCGCGTGGCCGCAAAGATGGCCGAGTGCCTGACCATCGAGGGCAACTTCGGAAACCCGGCGTCACGCAGCCATTCCTTTGGCTGGACGGCGGAAGCCGCGGTGGACCGGGCGCGCCAGCAAGTCGCCGACCTGATAAATGCAGATCCGCGTGAAATCGTCTGGACCAGTGGCGCTACCGAATCCGACAACCTCGCGATCAAGGGCGCCGCGCATTTTTATCGCAAGAAGGGCAATCACATCATCACCATGAAGACCGAGCACAAGGCGGTGCTCGATACCTGTCGCCAGCTCGAGCGCGAAGGTTTTGACGTGACTTACCTGGACCCGCGGGAAAATGGCCTGCTCGACCTGGAGACACTCAAGGCCGCCACCACCGATCAAACCATTTTGATTTCGATAATGCACGCCAACAATGAAATCGGCGTGATTCAGGATATCGAGGCCATCGGTGAATTCGCGCGTGAAAAACGAATCATATTCCATGTCGACGCGGCCCAGTCCACCGGTAAGGTCGATATCGACCTGGAAAAACTGAAGGTCGACCTGATGTCGTTCTGCGCCCACAAGAGTTACGGCCCGAAGGGCGTCGGCGCGCTCTACGTGCGGCGTAAGCCGCGGGTGCGCCTCGAAGCGCAGATGCACGGCGGTGGTCATGAACGCGGCATGCGTTCCGGCACGCTCGCCACGCATCAGATCGTCGGCATGGGCGAAGCCTTCCAGATCGCCAGGGAAGAGATGGCGACCGAGAACGAGCGCATCCGTATGTTGCGCGATCGCCTCTACAACGGGCTCAACACCATGGAAGAAGTCTACGTCAACGGCGACCTGGATCACCGTATCGCCGGCAACCTCAATATCAGCTTCAATTTTGTCGAGGGTGAGTCGTTGATTATGGCGCTACGCGACCTGGCGGTTTCATCGGGTTCCGCCTGTACTTCCGCCAGCCTCGAACCGTCTTACGTACTGCGCGCCCTGGGAAGAAATGACGAACTGGCGCATAGTTCGATTCGCTTTACCATCGGGCGCTTTACCAGTGCTGAAGAAATCGACTATACGGTCGAGCTGGTGCGCGCCGCGGTCAAAAAATTACGCGATCTGTCGCCGCTCTGGGATATGTACAAGGACGGTATCGATCTGAATTCTGTTGAATGGGTTGCGCACTAGTGCTCACTAGGCGCGGCAATTAGAAGGTGCAACATGGCATATAGTGAAAAAGTTCTCGACCATTACGAAAATCCACGTAACGTCGGCGTCCTCGAGGACGACCGGTCGGTCGGTACCGGCATGGTCGGCGCGCCCGCCTGCGGCGACGTTATGAAACTGCAGATCAAGGTCAACGGTGACGGTATCATCGAAGACGCGAAGTTCAAGACCTACGGCTGCGGATCGGCAATCGCGTCGAGCTCGCTGGTGACCGAATGGGTCAAGGGCAAGAGCCTCGACGAGGCCGCCGAAATCAAGAACACCCAGATCGCCGAGGAGCTGGCCTTGCCTCCGGTCAAGATTCACTGCTCGGTACTGGCCGAGGATGCGATTGCGGCCGCTATCGATAATTATCGGAACAAGAATCAATAATCCTAAAATTCAGCACATTAGACGCCCTCGCTACGATTCAACTGAGGATTTTAGGATAATCACGCCACGCGCCTGAACGAGCCCGCCAAGGCGGGCTTTTTTTTGCTCAATCCCGAAGATTAAGCTATTGTCCCGCCCACTTGTAACCCGCTCAGGAGGTCCTGAAGCGATGAAATATTTACCGATTTTCTACAATATTTCGGGCAGAAAGTGCCTCGTCATCGGCGCCGGGGCGATTGCCGCACGCAAGGCTGAGTTACTGCTCAAGGCCGGTGGCAAGCTGTGCATTGTCGCTATCGATATCAGCGAGCGCATCCACGAGCTGGCCGCCGGTCATAGCCTCGAACTACTACAGCGTGAATTTACCGAGGCCGATATGGACGGGGTCGCCTGCGTCATCGCCGCCACCGATAACGATATCCTCAATCGTGAAATTTCAGGGCTGGCGCGAGCGCGCGATATTCCGGTAAACGTGGTCGATAATCCCGAACTGTGCAGCTTCATCATGCCGTCAATGATCGACCGCGGCCCGGTTCAGATTGCGATTTCTAGCGGCGGGGTATCGCCGGTGCTGGCCCGCATGTTGCGCTCCAGACTGGAAAGCTGTATCCCCGGAGCCTACGGTGAACTGGCAAAACTGGCCGAAGCGTTTCGACAGCCGGTCAAGCGGGCATTGCCCAATGTCGATGCTCGCCGCCGTTTCTGGGAATCGATTCTCGACGGGCAGGTGGCGGAGCTGGTATTTTCCGGCAGAATGGCGGCGGCACGCGAACTGTTGCAGCAGCAATTAGACGAATTCGACATCTCCTCGGTAACGGGCGAAGTCTACCTGGTCGGCGCCGGACCGGGGGATCCCGACCTGATTACCTTCAAGGCTCTGCGCCTGATGCAGAAGGCCGATATCGTCATTTACGACCGCCTGGTATCCGAGCCTATCCTCGACATGGTGCGTCGTGATGCCGAGAAAATCTACGCCGGCAAGGCCAGCGCCAACCATGCCATCCCCCAGGAAAGTATCAACCAGATGCTGGTTCGCCTGGCGCACGAAGGCAAGCGGGTTCTGCGTCTGAAGGGTGGTGATCCGTTTATTTTTGGCCGCGGCGGTGAAGAACTTGCTGAACTGGTCGACGAAAACATCGAATTCCAGGTGGTGCCGGGTATCACCGCGGCTTCGGGATGCGCCAGCTATGCCGGCATACCGCTCACCCACCGCGACTACTCCCAGGCCTGTATCTTCGTCACCGGTCACCGGCGTAGCGGTGCCGAGGACCTGAACTGGGAAATGCTCAGTCACGCCAACCAGACCGTAGTGTTTTACATGGGCCTGGAAAACGTGGAGCGTATCTGTTCTTCGATGAAGGCTCATGGCCGTGCAGCCGATACGCCCGCGGCACTGGTGGAGAAGGGCACCACCGCGGCGCAGCGGGTTTTCATCGGTGATCTCGACAGCCTGCCCGGCATCATCGCCGATAATGAGGTACACGCGCCAACCTTGTTGCTGGTGGGCGAAGTGGTGGAACTGCACAACAAGCTTGGCTGGTATAAACCGGGCGAGGAAATCAGCTAACCGGCGCGCTGTGTGACCGAAAATAATGACGATTCGGGCGAAGATATCCCGAAAAAATCGCCATCAGTTACTAGAGTCTGATTATCGGCGGGAATAAATCGGAAAGATTGTTCTCGGTTTGTCTGCTCACTAGCCCGGAGAATTCATAAATATGCGCAAAAATCGCGCAGTATATTGATTTCACAAGGAAATATCCGAAGAAGTCTCGTATCGGTGATTACGAGCGACTGAGGATATATTTCTTGTGGAATCAATAGACAAGCGAGATT
>JAAEPH010000047.1 GCA_024232855.1 Gammaproteobacteria bacterium | reverse complement strand
CCTGTATATTAGCGCCGTTAAACCAGTCGTCGAGTACCTCAGTACAGCTTGTGTATTTACCTTCATCGTCCATTGTATGTGTGCTCATGATTTATCCCCTAATATTTTGTTGATCGATTGTGCTATCCGTGTCTTAATTGGTTCAAATGAATCCGAGAATGGTGCCCACCCATGCGGGTATGGTTGAGATACCAATTCCCCGTCTACCAGTACAAAGAATTCATTGGCAAATTCAACACGCTGTGGTTGGCTTTTGGTGCTCATGATTCATCCTTCTGTTGGTGAGTAATCGCTAATAGCTCTTCCTTTTGCCTTTGTAGCTCTTCCATTCCGCGAGTGAAATCCTCGCGCCTCTGGTGCATTTCCCGGTCAAGTTCTTTAACCGCCGCCTCTCTAATATCGGACTCGGGTACAATTGGGGTGAATTCTACCTCACCAACCTTTGCCCAGCCCCAATTTGGGTCTGGCAAATCAGTAGGCTCGCACATGACTAAACTCGAATCCACCCCCGTTATATAATCCTCGGCGGCTGTTGTATATACAGTGTATTTCATGATTCATTCTCCTGTTGGGGTCCAAGGTACACGTTTGCAGCAGCCT
>JAAEPH010000046.1 GCA_024232855.1 Gammaproteobacteria bacterium | reverse complement strand
CGGCAAAGGTGACGCGCGCCTGTTTATCGAAGTCGGACCGATTGCGGTGGATAGCAAGGAAAATCTGTACGTCGCGGATGGCAGCGCGCTCGGCCTGATCCACGTGATTAGCAAGGAGCGCAACAAGATCGTCAGTATCGGTATCGAGGAGGATTCACTGCACAAGATCACGGAGTTTCATGCCATGGACATTGATCAGCAGGATCGCCTGTACGTGCTTGCCGGTTCCGGTTTCAGCGACTACTGGGTCAGGATATACCGCGATTTCAAACTCTATAAGGCGTTTGCGGCAGCCGGTAGGAACGGCACGCTGGTCTATTTCGAGGAAGCGACTTCCTTATCAGTGCTGTCGGGCGCCCGCAACAGCGTTTACGTCAACGATGCCGACCTCAAGAAAATATTTCGCCTCGATTTACTGGAATACCCGGATGCTGCGTTTGCGCTCAATATTGCCGCCAACCGCAAAGCCATAGACCTGGCCTGGAGCAGCAGCAGGTCACCGCTCATCGCGAAGTATGAAATCCAGGCGGCGAAAACGCAGGATGGGCCCTGGGACACCATTTCAACCAGCTCCGAGTTACGCCAGACCCTGTCGCTCGAATCCGCCGGCAAGTACACCGGCAAGTACACCTGGTTCAGGATTGTGTCGGTTAGCGGGCACGGTTTGAAGGCAGCGCCATCGGCGCCCCGCGAGAACCATTTTCAAACCATCACCGACCTGTACTTTGCGGACAAGTACGACGAGGCGGTCAAGCTTGCCGATCGCCTGTTGAAAATAGCGCCGGATAATGCCGATGCGCGCGACCTGCTTGGAATGAGCCTGTTCCAGCTCGGCGACTATACCCGCGCCATTGCCGAGTTCAGGAAGCTTGCAGAGATCAAGGCTTATCGCATAAAGGCGATTCGTTACCAGGTCGACGCCTATTTTCAACTCGAACAGTATCTTGATGCGCGTGCGTTGATCGATGAGGTGCTCGAACAGGATCCGGCCGAGGTCGAGCCTTACCTCATCTGTACTCGCCTGAGCTTAGAACTTGCCGATGCCATCGGCGCAGTCAGTTGCGCGGAGGATGGCCTCGACAAGCATGCGGATAACGTCGAGTTACGATACCTGCTCGGTCGCGCCTATATCGAGGCCGGCCTCACCGATGATGGATTGCTGGCTTACCAGACCATCGTCGAATCACACCCTGATGATCACGAAATCCGCATACAGATTGCCGAGGATGTCTATAACCTGGGCAATTACGATGAAGCCTTGCAACACTACGAAGCCGTGTTCGCGGCGAATCCCGCTTCCGGCGCCGCTGCGGTCGGCAAGGCGCGATCGCTGTTGAGCCTGGGACGTGATAGTGAAGCCAAGAGTATCGCGGTGAAACTTTCCGGTAACAAGGAAACCAAGGGCGCCGGTTACTACCTGCTCGGGAAAATTGCCGCCAAGAACGGCAAACACAAGGAAGCGGTGTTACGCCTGACGCGGGCCGGCAAGGATAGTCCGGGGGTGGTCGACGCCTGGGCTGCGCTGGCGAATTCCTACATCGAGATCAATCAGCCACAAAAGGCGACCAAGGCGCTGGCGCGGGGTATCAAGCACAATCCCGAGGCCTTTGAGCTCTACCGGCTGGCGGGCAAAATCGAACTCGATAATGAGCGTTATCCCGAGGCGAACGAATACCTGGACAACGCGGTTACGCTGAATCCACAATCGCTGCAGGCACGAAGCCTGTATGCACGCAGCCTGTTTGCAACTCGCAATTATCGCTCCGCGGCCATTCACGCGGAGGCTGCCGCACGTATCGCCCCGGAAGATATCGACGTGCTGGTGTTGCAGGCCGACATCGCCAATCAGCAGGGCAAGACCGGTTCAGCCATCGAGTTCCTGAAGACGGCAATCAGCATCGATACCGCGTCGCCGCAGCTGCAGTACCAGATCGGCCGCGTTTACCAGGATGCGAACCTGTTTGACGCTTCCCGGGAACACCTCGAAAAAGCGGCCGCCATTCGTCCCAACTGGGCCGATCCGCACGTGGCGCTGGGTAACCTCTACAGCAAGCGGCGCCTGTTCGACGCCGCCGTGGCAGCCTATGAAAAAGCGGTCGATCTCGATCCCTCCGAGGAGAACCGGGCGATTCTGAATGTCGCCTTTGCCGAGCGTAAAAAGTCCCTTGAGTTCGATAGTAATGCGGCGCAACTGACCTTGTCCGACCTGAACCTGAAAACCGTGTTTTCCGCCGCCTACAAGAATTACCAGGATAAACCGAT
>JAAEPH010000045.1 GCA_024232855.1 Gammaproteobacteria bacterium | reverse complement strand
CCGGCCGCAGGGATTATTCGGCGAAAAAATCATAGAAAGGGTCTAGGACAATGATTTACAGAGAAACCGGCCAGTTCAAGGCAAACTACCAGGACGACCAGGCGCTGTTCCCGATTGACCAGGACCGTTACGTCATTTACGGCGTATTGGCCATCACCTTCGTCGTCGTCCCCTACCTGCTGAACGAGTACTGGCTCAACGCCATCCTGTTGCCGTTCCTGATCTATGCACTGGCCGCACTCGGCCTCAATATCCTGACCGGCTATTGCGGCCAGTTGTCGCTCGGAACCGGCGGTTTCATGGCCGTCGGCGCCTATTCCATGTACAAGATGATGGTGGCCATCCCCGAGATCGGCATTATCCCACTGGTCATACTGTCCGGCCTGATCACCGCCGCCGTGGGCACGTTGTTCGGCCTGCCATCCCTGCGCATCAAGGGCTTTTACCTTGCTGTGGCGACGCTGGCGGCACAATTCTTCCTTGTCTGGATGTTCAACAAGGTCGGCTGGTTTTTCAATTACAGCGCGACCGGCATGATCACCTCACCGCCGATGACCTTGTTCGGCGTCACGGTCACCGGTCCGGAGGCCAGCATGTACGCCAAGTACCTTTTTGTCGCGGGGCTGGTTGCGGTGTTCGCGCTGGCCGCGAAAAACATCGCACGCGGCCGTATCGGCCGTAACTGGATGGCGATTCGCGACATGGATATCGCCGCCGAACTGATCGGCGTGCGCCCCTTGATCGCCAAGCTGTCGGCCTTTGCGGTATCGTCGTTCTATGTCGGCATGGCTGGCGCCCTGTACTTCGCTGTCTGGCTGGGATCTGCGGAACCCACCGAAGCCTTCGATATCAACCAGTCCTTCCTGGTGCTGTTCATGATCATCATCGGCGGCCTGGGTTCGGTGCTCGGCTCATTCCTGGGGGCGGCGTTCCTGGTGATAATGCCGATCACCCTCAAAAATCTGCTGGTTGACGGCCTCGGCACCGAAAGTGCGCTCGCTGAGCACATCAATATCATTATCATCGGTGTTCTGATTATCGGGTTTCTGATTGTCGAACCGCACGGGCTCGCTCGCCTGTGGCGGATCGCCAAGGAAAAACTGCGCCTGTGGCCATTCCCCTATTAACAGTGGAATGCCGTTCGGCGTATAACTTAAAATGTTGTTTCAACATATATCCGGAGAAAGTAAATGAGAAGATTAACCAAAACTGTCCTGGCCGCGCTGTTGTCAGTGTCGCTGTTGTCCGGGGTAGCCAGTGCTTACGAATTGGTCCTGCCGACCCTTGACTATCGCACCGGCCCCTACGCACCGAACGGTATACCGTTCGCCAACGGTTACGGCGACTACCTGAACATGCTCAACGAACGTGATGGCGGTATCAACGGTGCACGTATCAGCCTGGTGCCCTGCGAAACCGGCTACAACACCAAGAAAGGCGTTGAATGCTACGAAAAAACCAAGGGCGAAGGTCAGTCCGGCGCGCTGGTTTTCCAGCCGCTGTCCACCGGCATCACCTACCAGCTGATTCCGAAAGCCAGCGTTGATGAAATTCCGGTTTTCTCGATGGGCTACGGCCGTACCTCGGCCGCCAACGGCAAGGTATTCCCGTGGGTATTCAACTTCCCGGCGACCTACTGGAGCCAGGCCACGGTATTCGTCCAGTACATCGCCGAGCAGGAAGGCGGCATGGACAAGCTGAAGGGCAAGAAGATCGCTCTGGTCTATCATAATTCCGCTTACGGCAAGGAGCCAATCCGCACCCTGGAAAAGGCTGCCGAAAAGTTCGGCTTCGAGTTCATGGCGTTGCCGGTGGATCATCCAGGCCAGGAGCAAAAGGCCACCTGGCTGCAAATCCGCCGCGAAAAGCCCGACTGGGTCATGATGTGGGGCTGGGGTGTCATGAACCAGGTCGCAATCAAGGAAGCCGCGTCGATCCGTTACCCGATGAACCGTTTTATCGGCGTCTGGTGGTCCGGCTCGGAGAATGACGTATTGCCGGCCGGCGAAGCCGCCGACGGTTACCTGTCAGGCGCTTTTCACCAGCCAGGCGGCAACTTTCCGGTACATGACGACATCAGGAAGCACGTCTACGACAAGGGCATGGGGCTCAGCGATCCCGATCGCATCGGTGAAGTACTCTATAACCGGGGCATGGTAGCGGCGATGTGGACCTCCGAGGCGATCCGCAAGGCGATGGAAATCCATGGCACCAACGAGGTGCGCGGCAAGCACGTGCGTGACGGTTTCGAGGCGCTCGATGTCGACGAGGCACGTCTGAAGGAACTCGGCATGGGCGGTTTTACCATACCGGTCAAGATTACCTGCGAAAACCACGAGGGGCCGGGCAAGGTTGCGCTGCAACAATGGGACGCCAAGGCCAAGAAGTGGAACCTGGTGAGTGACTTTTACGAGCCGCTGCGTGATATCACCGGCCCGCTGATTGCCGACGATTCGGCGCAATTCGCGGCTGAAAACAACGTTACCGAACGCAGCTGCAACTAAACCGCTAGCAAAGGAAATGGGCCATGACTGAAGCCGTCGTAGATACCAGTAATCAATCGATTTTGTCGGTAAACAACATCGAGGTCATTTATGACCACGTTATTCTGGTATTGAAAGGCGTATCGCTCGAGGTTCCCGAGCAGGGCATCGTTGCCCTGCTCGGCGCCAACGGCGCGGGTAAAACCACCACGCTGAAAGCGATTTCCAACCTGCTGCGCGCCGAGCGCGGCGACATTACCAAGGGCAGTATCGAGTTCCAGGGTGAGCGTATCGATAAGCTCACCCCGGCCGAGCTCGTTCAGCAGGGCGTGATCCAGGTCATGGAAGGACGGCATTGTTTCGAACATCTTACGGTCGAGGAAAATCTGCTGACCGGCGCCTACACGCGCCGCGATGGCGGGGCCGCGATTCAGCGCGATCTCGAACTGGTCTACGGTTACTTTCCACGCCTGAAAAAACGTAACCGTGCGCAAGCCGGTTACACCTCGGGCGGTGAACAGCAGATGATCGCGATCGGTCGCGCGCTGATGTCGCGTCCGAAAATGATCCTGCTCGACGAACCCTCGATGGGCCTTGCGCCGCAACTGGTGGAAGAAATTTTCGAGATTGTCGAGCGTCTGAATAAAGACGAAGGCGTTACCTTTTTGCTGGCCGAGCAAAATACCAATATCGCGTTACGTTACGCAAATCACGGTTACATCCTCGAAAACGGCCGCGTGGTGCTCGACGGCAGCGCAACCGAACTGCGTGAAAATACCGACGTCAAGGAATTCTACCTCGGCATCAGCGAAGGCGAACGCATCAACTTTCGCGACGTCAAACACTACCGCCGGCGCAAGCGCTGGCTCACCTGAACGGCCCGCGCGCGACTACCCGCGCCTGCCTGGCGTTGCCGCCAATCATCTCTGGATAATCATCGTGTTACCCTGGCGCCAGCGACCCGAACCGCCAGGCAAACCTACGCGGCACGGCGAAAATCTTATACCATGGCGTATCTGATAACATCTGGAACACCGGCCGGGCATCCACTGGAAAAAATTATGAGCGCATACTACGACGACCTCGAAACCCGCGGCAGCGATGAACGCGCCGCCGCGCAACTGGCGGCACTGCGCGCACAGCTGGCCCATGTTACGCAAAACACCTCGGCCTATGCCGGATTGTTCAGCGAAATCGACATCAGTTCCATCACCGACTTCGATTCTTTTGCCACATTGCCGCTCACGCGCAAATCCGAGTTGCTCGAACTGCAACGCGCGCAACGCCCATTCGGCGGCTACACCGTTCAAAACGGTAGCCAGCTGTTACACGTTTTTGCCTCACCCGGCCCCATTTACGAACCCGGATTTGCAACCCCCGACTTCTGGCGCTTCGCCCGCTCGCTGTACGCCAGCGGCTTTCGCGGCGGGGAACTGGTGCACAACTGCTTCAGCTACCACTTCACCCCCGCCGGGCAGATGTTCGACAGCGCCGCGCGGGCACTTGGCTGCGCGGTGATTCCGGCCGGCGTCGGCCAGACCGAGTTACAGGTCCAGACCATCGCCGACCTGTCACCGAGCGCCTATGTCGGCACCCCGTCGTTTCTCAAGATCATCCTCGAGCAAGCCGATGAACTCGGCCTCAAGGTCGATTCCATCGACAAGGCCA
Organism: Gammaproteobacteria bacterium; assembly: GCA_024232855.1. Classification (GTDB taxonomy): domain Bacteria; phylum Pseudomonadota; class Gammaproteobacteria. The sequence goes on along the minus strand of JAAEPH010000045.1, from coordinate 4,594 downwards.
TGGTCAGCGGCGAAGCCCTGCCCGCGCCGTTACGCGGCACCTTTGCCGAGCGCGGGCTGCGCGTGCAACAGTGTTACGGTACCGCCGACCTCGGCCTGATTGCCTATGAATCGAGCGCGCTCGAAGGCTTGATCATCGACGAGGGGGTGTACGTCGAAATCGTGCGCCCCGGCACCGGCGAGCCGGTCAGCGAAGGCGAAGTTGGCGAAGTGGTGGTCACCAACCTCGGCGCCGAGTACCCGTTGATCCGCTTTGCCACCGGCGACCTGTCCGCCTGCCTGCCCGGCATCAGCCCCTGCGGGCGCAGTAATCTGCGCATCCGCGGCTGGATGGGGCGCGCCGATCAAACCGCCAAGGTGCGCGGCATGTTCATCCACCCCGAGCAGGTCGACAAGGTGATCAAGCGCCACAGCGAAATTCAACGCGCGCGACTGGTGGTCGACTGGGTCGAGCAGGCAGACCAGCTGACCCTGAAATGCGAGTGCGAAGCAGCCGATCCCGCGCTGCAGGCGGCAATCGCGGACAGCATCCGCGCAATCTGCAAGGTTCGCGGCGAAGTCGAAATCGTCGCCGTGGGCAGTCTGCCCAACGACGGCAAGGTCATCGACGACATTCGCCAGTACGACTAGCCGATTACCGGTTTCAGGCAGATGAAGAAGCAGCGCTTGCTCGAAAATGTCCGAGTCATCGACCTGTCGCAGTACATACCGGGCCCCTTCGCAACCCGTCAGCTCGCCGACCTCGGCGCCGAGGTCATCAAGATCGAGCCGCCTGGCGGCGACCCGATGCGCAACTTCATGCACGGCGAGTCGCAGGCGCCGTCCCCGGTTTATCGCCACCTCAATCGCGGCAAGCGCATCTGCGAACTCGACCTGAAATCCGATGCCGGTAAGCAGACCCTGAGCGAGTTGATCGTCGATGCCGATATGCTGCTTGAATCCTTTCGCCCCGGCGTGCTCGCCCGCCTCGGTTTCGATCGTGTGCAACTCGATCGGCTCAATCCCCGACTGATTCACTGCGCATTGTCGGGCTACGGCCAGACTGGTCCCTACGCGCAACGCGCCGGGCACGACATCAATTACTGCGCATTGAGTTCGCAGTCGATCGTCAGCGGCAGCGCGCAAAAACCCGTGATCGGCTATCCCCCGATCGCCGACCACGCCGCTGCGCTGCAGGCGAGTACCACGATGCTCGCCGCGCTGCACGCCAGGGACAAACAGGCGACCGGCGTTTACCTCGATCTCAGCATTAGCGAGTCGATTCTGGCCTGGCAATACCTGCCGCTACTGACCGGCGCCAGCGATCGTGCTTCGGTGATACTGAACGGCGGGGCGGCCTGCTATAACATTTACCAGTGCGCCGACCAGGGTTTTATCAGCCTCGGCGCCATCGAGCCCGGGTTCTGGAAAAACTTCTGCGACGCGGTAAAACAACCCCGGTGGGTGGGGCGGCAATACGAGTCCATGCCGCAAAAAGCCCTGATCGAGGAGGTTGCCGGGCTCGTGGCAAGCCGCAGCGTGAACGACTGGCGCGATCTGTTGGACGATATCGAATGCTGCTTCGAAGTCCTGTTCAGCGTCGATGAAATTGCGCAGCAGGCGCAACTCAAATCACGACAGGCATTGACCGGGGCGGGTCCGACCTACCCCGCCTGGATCGATCGGCAAGCGGTCGAAACCGCGACCGACATCGAACAGCTTGACGCAAGCGAGCCGCCGCGCTGGCAGTCGCGCACTAGCTGAAGCCTGTCGGGCCACAGCCGCAAACGGGGAATCTTGCGCCGATAGCGAATTATCCGCGACCGATGAATGGCATGCGCGTCGCCATGATGGTCATGAACTGCACGTTGGCGTCGAGCGGCAGCGACGCCATTTGCAATACCGCCCGCGCCACGTGTTCGACATCCATGACCGGTTCCGCGGCGCGTTCGCCGCTGGCCTGCGGCACGCCTTTGGGCATGGCCGCGGTCATCGGCGTGGCGGCGTTGCCGATATCGATCTGACCGCAGGCGATATTATCGTTACGGCAATCCAGTGAAATCGATTTGGTCAGGCCGGTGATGGCGTGCTTGGTGGAGGTGTAAGGCGCCGAAAACGGACGCGGCGCCTGTGCCGATATCGAGCCGTTATTGATAATTCGACCGCCCCCGGGCTGCTGCGCCTTCATCATTCGAATCGCCTGCTGGGCACACAGAAAAGGACCGGTCAGGTTGACATCGACGGTGGCCTGCCATTGCTCGTAGGTCAACTCCTCCATGGGTATTCCCGGCGTGTAACTGCCGGCGTTATTGAACAGCAGATCGAGGCGCCCGAAGCGGGTCCGGCACTGCTGGAACAGATTTTCCACCGGTTCGGGTTTGCCGACATCGGTTGGCACGCACAGGCAACGCGCCGGGTCGACCGCGGCGAGTTCGACCGTTTCCTGCAGCGGCTCGAGGCGTCTGCCGGCCAGCACCACGCGATAGTCGTGCCGCAACAGCGCGTGGCATACCGCCCTGCCGATGCCGGAGCCGGCGCCGGTTACCAGGGCAACCGCGGGTTCATCATTCATCCGGGTTTCCTCTGTAATCAATCGCGACGCTGTAGTCGGGATCGTCGTGCAAAGCCCAGTAGGCATCGTTCAGTTTCGCCGTCAACGCGCCCGGCCGCCCGTTCCCGACCACCTGGCCCGATAGGCGCGTAACCGGCATGACGCCGCCCGCGGTGCTGGTGATGAATACTTCGTCCGCCGCTTGCGCGCTGGCCGCGGGCAACGGGCCCGGCGCCACCTGCAGGGTTTCCCGGGCCAGCAACTCCAGCACGGTCTCGCGGGTGACGCCCTCGAGTACACCGCGCGCGGGCGTGACCACCGTATCGCCGAGCCGCGCGAAGATGTTAAAACCCGGCCCCTCCACCAGGCCTCCCTCGGAATCGACCAGGATCACGGTATCGGCGCCACGGTCATAGGCTTCGAACAGGGCCATCACCATGTCGAGCCAGTGATAATTCTTGATGCTCGGATCGACCGACTCCGGCGGGATGCGCTGTTGCCGGCTGATCAAAAGATCCAGCCCCTGCTCGCGCATGCGCTCATTCGCGATCCACACGAACGGGATCACGAAGGCGAAGAAACGGTTTTTACAGCTGCGCGGATCGCGTGAACCGGGCGCGGGCATGCCGCGGGTACAGACGATTTCGATATAGGCGTCGCGTAAACCGCTGCGCCGCACCAGCTCGAACATGATCGATCGAATCTGCTCGCGACTGTAGGGCACCGACATACGCAGTTTAGCCATGCTCGCATGGAAGCGATCGAGGTAATCGTCGACGCGGAAAAAACGCCCGCGCCAGGTGTGCGCGACATCGTAGGTCGCGTCTGAATGCAAAAACCCCCAGTCGAGCACCGGAATGCAGGCTTCGCCGACCGGTTTGTAGTCATCGTCGATAAAGGCGACGCCCTTCGATAGATCTGCCATGGCGTTAGCCGAAATCGGGGTTGCGTTTTTCGACGAAGGCCTGGATGCCCTCGCGGCCATCGGGCGAGGCCACGCACTGCACAATCAGCTGCCCTTCGAGCGCCATCTGGGTTTCGAGGTCATTGTCCGAACTCGCCAGCAAAAGTTTCCTGACATAGGCGGCAGACAGACGCGCACCGGCCGCGAGCTCGGCGGCCAGCTGATCGACCTGCGCCGCGAGCTCGTCATCGGCGACAACCCGGGTGACGAGCCCCATCTCACAGGCTTCGGCGGCGCCCAGACTACGGTTGGTCAACATCAGTTCCTGCGCCCTGCGCAGTCCAACCAGGCGCGGCAGAAAGAAACTCGAGCCGCCATCCGGGCATAATCCGGCGCGCGTGTAGGCCATGGTAAAGCTGGACGACTCGGCCGCGAGCACGAGGTCTCCGATCAGGGCGAGGCTGAAGCCGGCGCCCGCGGCGACTCCATTGACCGCGACGACCAGGGCGGCCTGCATCCGTGACAGCGTCGAAATCGCGCTGTGCAGGTCGCCAGCCAGCGATTCGACGGCGGAGCCGACTTCATCGCCATTCGACAGCATTTCCTTGATATCGCCGCCGGCGCAGAAAAAGCGCCCACGGGCCTCCAGGATCACGACCTTGAGGCTGGCATCGTCGCTGCATTGCCGTGCCGCCTGTTTCAACTCGCTGGCCATGCGGCGGTCGAGTCCGTTGGCCGCGTCGGGCCGGTTAAGCTGTATGCGCGCGATACCAGCCTGCCTGGTAAAAATGATGTGCTCGAAGTCATTCATGGAAAATCCACCCGGGGTCCGTTTAACGCAGTACTAAGGATTCGTTACCTGCTGCATAATACACAACCCTTTGCAGCTGTTACAGGAGCGAAACATGAGTGCCTATCTGGTGGTCGATACCGCGATCGAAAATTCCGAAGAGTATGAAAAGTACAAGGCGCTGGCGTTACCCATTGCCGAAAGTTTCGGCGGCGTCTACCGGGTTCGCGGCGGCGACATGGAGATCCTGGAAGCCGATCTGTGGACGCCGACGCGCATGGTCATCATCGAATTCCCCGACATGCAGGCGGCGCGGGCGTTTGTCGACTCCGATGAGTACGCACCGGTAAAACCGCTGCGGCGCGACAATG
>JAAEPH010000044.1 GCA_024232855.1 Gammaproteobacteria bacterium | reverse complement strand
TTGTCAGCGCATCGGCGCGGTGTTGCGCAAACTGATCCGGGGGCTCGGACGTTACCGCGGTAACGTCATCGGACTCTGTTTCTTTCTGTTCCGCGTTGCGCGCATCCATCGCGGCGTTGAGCGCCTGCAGCACGACGGCGCTTTCTTCGGCCGGTAGCCGGGCGTGAATCACGAGGCTGCCGTCTTCATCGTGGTAGTAGTTCAACTCACGCGCAGCATGTTGATTCGCGGCTTGCTCGCGCTCCGCCTGACGTTCAACGCCCCGGTAGGCGCGCACCTTTTCGCGCGCCGCGTTCATGCCGATGCCGCAGCGCCAGTTGAGCCAGTGCGCACAAGACGTGAGTCCCCAGGCGCCCCATGGTTCCTCGTCATCGAGTTCGGCGACAAGTTGCAGCAAGCGATAACCGGCCGCGTTGATGTGCGCGCACAGGTCGGTGATTTCGCGCTCGAGCGCATCGGCACGGGCCAGGGGATTGGGAGTTTCGGGCGCCGGGGAGGAGTCAGGTGTGGGATCATACATGGTCAACTTCCATGTTGTTGCAGATACATTGATTATACCAGAAAGTCGAGTGTAATCAGAGAGTTATCTTGTGTTTTGTCACCGGCTTGGAGCGTCTTTTGCGGACTTTTGCCCGGGATTCTTCGATCATCGAATAGAAGTTAATTATCAACTCTAAAAGCCATCAATAAAAAACCCGCTAGCCTGATTGCATCGAGCGATGGGGTTTACGAAATGTTTAAGCAGCGGCCCCGGGTCCTTCAGGAAGCCCTGCCAGTTATGGTTTCCCGGGACTATTTCAAATAGTCTGTATTAAACCTTGCTGACAGCCGGGTGTTTGCCTTGTGAATCACGAGCCGCATGGCTATGATTCGCGGTCTATAAAACCCAATTACGAGGTCCGTCATGAAAGTGTGTGTACTAGGCGCCGCCGGTGGAATCGGCCAGCCGCTCTCCCTGTTACTCAAATTGCAACTTCCCGCGGGCAGCGACCTGTCGCTTTATGACGTGGCCCCCTTTACTCCCGGCGTCGCGGTCGACCTGAGCCATATTCCAACCGACGTTTCGGTCTCCGGTTTCGTCGGCGACGACGTCGAAGCCGCGATGCAGGATGCCGATATCGTCGTCATTCCGGCCGGCGTGCCGCGTAAACCCGGCATGACCCGCGACGACCTCTTCAACATGAACGCCGGAATCGTCAAGAAGCTGATCGGTGCCGGCGCAAAAGCCTGCCCCAACGCCTGTTTTGCGATCGTCACCAACCCGGTCAACTCGACCGTTCCGATTGCCGCCGAGATACTCAAGGCCGCCGGTGTCTATGACAAGCGTAAACTGTTTGGCGTCACCACGCTGGACGTGATCCGCTCGATTACCTTTGTCGCGCAAGCGGCCGGCAAGAGCGTCGATGACGTCAGCGTCAACGTCATCGGCGGCCATAGCGGGGTTACCATTCTTCCGCTGCTGTCGAGCATTGACGGTGTCGATCTGGCACAGGCCGATATCGAAGCACTCACGCCGCGTATTCAGGAAGCCGGCACCGAGGTGGTCGAGGCCAAGGCCGGTGCCGGGTCGGCAACCCTGTCGATGGCGCAGGCGGCGGCGCGTTTTACCGCTTCGCTGGTTGCGGCGCTCGATGGCGAATCCGTGACCGAATGCTGCTACGTGCAGGTGGGCGAAGATACCAGCAGCTTCCACGCTCAGCCCGTGGTGCTCGGCAAGAATGGCGTCGAGTCGATTCCGCCCCTGCCGGCGCTTAGCGACTATGAACAGAAAGTGCTCGATGACATGCGCGGAACCCTCGAAGGCAATATCAGCAAGGGCCTTGAGTTCGCCAATTCCTGACCCCCGGTCATCAGCGCGAGCACGTTGGCTTTAATCGAAATGCCAACCCGGCCCCGCAGGGGGTCGGGTTCTGACGCCACTGCGATTGAACTATAATGCGGCAATGCGTTCAAATCACCCACCCCGAGTGGCGGCATCGGCATGCAATGCGCTGGCCGCGCCGGTAACGGAAAGGAGGCTGGCGATATGCGATTCACAATAATGTTGTTAACCCTGGCGTTGTTGTGCGGTTGCGCCTCTAAGCAACCCACCGAGGAAGAATTCGTTACCCGCATCGGTGTCATCGTCGGCAAGGAAGTGGTCGACCTCGAAGCCGGCGGCAACGAGACCCGGGTCAATAGCAGCGTATCGGTGGGAGTCTCGAGCGGTAGCGGGCTTTCGATTGGCCTGGGATTTTTGTTGTCGCCGTTATCGCGCAGCTCGGATGAAAATCCACCGGTGCGCTATCGTGTCGATCTAATGGATGGTGAGCAGATGACGGTGTTTCAAGAAAGCCACCTGTTCGAAGTCGATGACTGTGTCGAGATTACCTCGCTGATCGGCGATGACAAAAATCCGCCGATGATGAAACGCATCAAGGGCGGTTGCGGCAGCAACTAGCCCGCATATCCCACCGATTTCCCACCGGGGGCGCTTCTCTGGGGAGGTTCTCGCAGAGGCGCGGAGGCGCAGGGAGCGCGGAGGAGGTTTTGCCGGGCGGGTGCCTGGGCAACTCAAATTCAACTACGATAACTTCTTTACCCCTCCGCGCCTCCGCGAGAACCATTCTTGAGTAGTCCTCGCCGTGGGAACTGCCGGTGGGATAAGCGGGTTAAAGGTCCTTGAGCAGGCGCAGGGCATCGTAGACCGCGGCGTGAATATTGCGCGATGATACCGCGTCGCCGATCCGGAACAGCTTGAATTTACCCTGTGGATTGCGCTCCACCCGTTGCGCCCTGCCTTCGATCAGCGCGTCGTAATCGACTTCGCCGAGATTGCTCGACAGCGGTTTGAGGTCGAAATAGACGTCCGCCAGGGGAATCGTGCCATGTTCGACGACAATCTGGTCGACCACTCGCTCGCGGGTGATATCGCTGTAGTCGCTGCCCAGGGTTACGCGTATCTGTTCGCCTTCGCGTTGCGCGGCCAACGCCCGGTGGCACAGCGTAAAACGTACATCCAGCGGCAGCAATTTATGCATGTAGGGCACCAGGTTGGTGCCGCCGATGTCGGCTCCGATTTGACGCTCCGGTGTGACGAATTCGAGGCTGGCGCCGCTGTCGGCGATGACTTCGGCCGCCTGCATGGCGGCGTGGTCGGCGCCATCGTCGTAGAGTAAAACCTGTCGCCCCGGGGCCACTTCACCCGAGATGATATCGTGCGCCGACACCACCAGTTCATTGCCGCTTTGCAATACCTCGGTATCGGCCAGACCGCCGCTGGCGATGATGACGATATCGGGTTCCTGTGCCAGGATTTCGTCGGCTTCGGCGTAGGTATTGAAGTGAAATTCGACACCGGCACGCTCGCATTGTTCGACCCGCCAATCGATGATGCCAATCATTTCACGACGTCGGGGCGAGTGGCTTAACAGGCGCACCTGGCCTCCCGTTTGTGGTGTGGCTTCGAACAGGATCACGCGGTGACCACGCTCGGCGGACACGCGCGCCGCTTCCAGACCCGCCGGGCCGGCACCGACTACGACGATTTTTTTCGGCGTGTCGCTTTGCGAATCGATTTGATGCGGCATGGTCGCTTCGCGGCCGCTGGCCGGGTTGTGAATGCAAAGCGCCTCGGCGGCGATGTAGATACGGTCGAGGCAATAGGTGGCGCCGACGCAGGGACGGATATCCTGCTCGCGACCTTCGGTCAGCTTTTGTACGATCATCGGGTCGGCGATATGCGCGCGCACCATTCCGACCATGTCGAGTTTGCCGCTCTTGATGGCGTGTCGCGCAGTGGCGATATCGGCAATTTTGGCGGCGTGAAACACCGGCACGTCGATTTCCTTACGTATTTCACCGGCAAAATCCAGGTGTGGCGCGGAAGGCATGCCCTGCACCGGGATAACGTTGGCGAGCGCGGCGTCGGTGTCGATGTGTCCGCGAATGACGTTGAGAAAATCGACATTGGCGTCGTTGACCATGCGCCGCGCGATTTCCATGCCGACCTCGCGCGTAATGCCGTTTTCCATTTGTTCATCGATAGCCAGCCGTAGACCTACGATGAAGTCGGCGCCGACGCGATCACGGATGGCATCCAGGACCAGGTGCGTGAAGCGCAGGCGGTTGTCGAGCTCCCCGCCCCAGTCGTCGTCGCGCATATTGGTGGTCGGCGACCAGAACTGGTCGATCAGATGCCCGTAACACTGCAGCTCGAAACCATCGAGGCCGGCGGCCTGCATGTGCTCGGCGGCGAGCGCATAGTCCGCGACGATGCGTTCGATGTCCCAGTCCTCGATGATTTTCGGAAAAGCGCGGTGCGCGGGTTCGCGCACGCCCGAGGCCGAAACCGTCGGCAACCAGTCGCTGTGGTTCCAGTGCGCGCGCCGGCCGAGGTGGGTAAGCTGAATCATGACCTTGCAGTCGTGTTCGTGGCAGTTGTCGACCAGTTCGCGCATCCACGGAACGACCTCTTCACGGTAGGCGAGGATGTTGCCGAATGCCGGCGGGCTATCGCGCGACACCAGCGCCGAACCGGCGGTCATGGTCATCGCCAGACCGGCCTCGGCGCGCGCCGCGTGGTAGAGACGGTAGCGCCGCTTGGGCATGCCGTCCTCGGTATAGGCGGGTTCATGCGCCGCCGTCATGAGCCGATTCTTGAGGGTCAGGTGCTTCAGTTGGAACGGTTGCAGCAGGGGGTCGTTACTTGACATGGGACGATATCGCCGGCAAGGGACAGAAGGGGATGTTAACAGCAAGATCCCCCCGAAAACAATACCGGGGAAGCGTTGCCAACTGGCGGCAAGTCAGGATTGAATTCGGCGCTCGATTGAAGTTAAATTGCCTGCGTCGGGTTTCCCGTTCCAGTCGACATGCCAAGGAGAAAAATATATGTCATCGCGGCGTTTTAATGTAGTCAGCCATTGCGCGAAATCGCCCTGGTTTTCGCGTACCTGGAGTGAAGAGGCGTTTTACAGCGAGTATGCGGGCCGACTGGTGCTGCAGTCGCTGGGTAACGATCCCGTTGAGGAGTACTGGGATCTGCGCAAGTCGGTCGGACTGTTCGACGTTCCCGAGCGGCCGGTCGAAATTCGCGGCAGCGAAGTGGTCCGCTTTCTCAACCGCGCCTTTACGCGGCCGGTCGACAAGCTGCGCGTCGGCCGCGGCAGCTACGGATTGTTGTGCCACCGGGGTGGCGGTCTGGTCTGCGACGGCATTTTGTTCCGCCTCGCCGATGACCGCTTCTGGTACGTGCATGCCGATGCAAATGTCTACATGTGGCTGTCCGCGCTCGCCGTCGATTACGAGGTTGAAATCCACGATCCCGGCGCCTGGGTTTTGCAGATTCAGGGGCCGAAGTCGCTAGAGGTGCTGGCAAAGGCCTGTGACGGCGGCGCTCCCGATGAGTTTCGGTATTTTGACGCCTTTGAGGGCGCCATGGGTGGACAACCGGTGCTGGTAAGCCGCACCGGCTGGACGGCTGAACTCGGCTTCGAGGTGTACAACATGGATGCCGCGGTTGACGGCCCGGCACTGTGGGATCACCTGATTGCCGCGGGCGCCGAGTTTGCAATGCGCGGGGGCAGTCAGATGGCAATGAACATTCGCCGCATCGAGGCCGGAATCCTGAACTACGCTACCGACATGGACTGGCACACAACGCCCTATGATGTGGGACTGGAGGCTTTTGTCGATCTCAACGGTCACGATTTTGTCGGTCGCGATGCGCTGCGCGATGCGACCAAAGCAACCCGCTTTAGCGGTTTCAGGTGTGAATCGCGGAAAATTCCCTACGGCGCCGCGCTGATGTCATCTGGCCAGGTGATCGGTCGGGTAACCGCCTACGAAATATCGCCGTACCTCGAATGTGGCGTCGGTTTTGCCCTGTTCGATTCGGCAAGCGGTCTCGATTGCAGCGCGATTAGCGTGAACGATCGTGCCGGCGAGCCCTGCGCTATAGAATTGGTCGAACTGCCTTTTTATGACGCCGATAAAAATATTCCCCGCGGTTTGCCGTCACCCCATAACATCACCCCATAACATCACCCAATGACATCACCCAATGACATCACCCAATGACATCACCCAATGACATCACAGAGTAAAGCAACCAGTCAGGTAAGCATATGAACACAGGTCCCTCGATACTGATTACCGGCGCCTCCGGCGGCATCGGCCGCGCGGCCGCCATCGACTGCGCCAGCCGCGGCGCCCGCATCGGCGTGCACTACCACGGCAACCGCGAACGCGCCGAAGCTACCCTGGCTGCGCTGGACGGTGACGGACATCGCCTGTTTCAGTGCGATATCACCGACCCGCAAGCTGCCGCCGCGCTGATCGAGGATGCGGAACAGACCTTTGCGGGGCTGGACGTGCTGGTCAACAACGCCGGCGTCTCGCAGCGACATAATTTTACAGACATCGACTACGACACCTGGCAGCAAACCTGGCATCGCATCGTCACCACCAACCTGACGGCGGCCGCCAATCTGAGTTTTTGCGCCGGCCAGAAAATGATTGCACGCGGCGGCGGCCGTATTGTCAACGTGTCGTCGCGCGGTGCTTTCCGCGGTGAACCGCTGATGCCCTGGTACGGCGCCTCCAAGGCGGGGATGAATGCCATGGGTCAGTCGCTGGCGCAGGCGCTCGGACCGAAGGGGGTGTTCGTCTATACGGTTGCGCCGGGTTTTGTCGAAACCGAAATGGCGGCGGCGGTACTGGCGTCGGCCGAAGGTGACAGCATTCGGAATCAAAGCAACATCGGCCGCGTGGCGCAGCCGCGGGAGCTCGGCAAAACCATCGCTTTCCTCGCGCTGGAAGCGCCCGAATTCATGACCGGCTGCATCGTCGATGTCAACGGCGCCTCTTACCTGCGCTCCTGATCGATGCATCGGCGGTTGCCGGGGGCGCGCTGCTGACCTCGTTTACCGGTTACCTGCTGGAAGATGGCGATGCCGCCATTCGCCTGCTCGGAGTCATGTTGTTCTGTGCGGTACTGGCGCTGGCGGCGGCGTTGTACGTGCGCCTTATCGACCTGCGCGAGGCGCGCTCCATATCGCCGGGTTAACCGACACCGGTGGCGAACACGGCAGCTGGCATCGTCAACCGGGTTTACGCCTTAGCCACTTCCAGCCGGTGAAACTACTCGTTTTTCGAGGCTTCGATTTCGATCTGCAGGTCGAGCACTTCGCCGATCGCGGGCAGGCCGTAGTTGACGCCGAAATCGCTGCGCTTGATCGATGCGGTCGCATCAAAACCGCAGATCTGTTTTTTATTGAATGGATGCGTGCCGCAGTTCATGGCGATGATTTCCAGCGTTACCGGTTTGCTGACGCCGAGTATGGTCAGATCTCCGCTGACCGACGCGAGCTTGTCGCCGGACCAGGTGACCGCGGTGGATTCGAAGGTAATGGTCGGGTTTTCAACCGCGTTGAGAAAATCCGGGGCGCGCAGATGCGCATCGCGCTTGTCGTGACCGGTATCGATCGACGCCGCGTCGATTTCGACCGTGACCGACGCTTTCTTGCCGGCCGGGTCGTAATGCATCGAGCCCGACTGCCGGTCAAACTTGCCGCGCATCGTCGAAAAACCGAGGTGGTTTATGGCGAAGCTGACATAGGTATGACCGGGATCGATGGTGTAGTCGGCCGCCTGCAATGCGTTGAAGGGAAATGCCGCGAGGGCGGCGACAATCAGGTACTTTTTCATCGGTAACTCCTTTGGTTTTTGTGTAAAAAATATCTCTGGCCTAAATGGCACTTACTTAAGCCAAAACTATCGTCATTGCAGGCCGGTCCGCGCTCCCGGCGCGCCCGGCACTCGGGCATCCTGCCCTCGAGCGGGGCCCAGCCCATGAGCGCAGCGAATGCTTTGGCTGCAGCGAAGCAATCTCCTGAAGCCTGGCTTGTCGTTTGGAGATTGCCGCGTCGCTAAGGCTCCTTTATGCCCTTTGGGTATCGCAATGACGTCAGTTACTGGTCTTAAGTTAAGTGCCATGGGTTTCTGACTTCGATAAAAGCATTTTGGTTTCAATAACCCGAATCCGGATTGCCGCTTTGCCAAATCCAGTAACTGACGGCGATAGCAATTGCCAGGCCGGGCAGGCTACTCAGCAACGCGCTCACGAAGCGCGAATCGGGCTTCAGCGGCAGCAAGCCGACGGCGAGCGGAATCGCCGCCAGCGCCAACAGCGAATACCAGGGCAGTTGCGCAAAAACGACCGCCGCCAGTCCCAGCAGTAGCGGCGCCAGCACGTAAGGGAGTATTGTTATCGGTGCCTGAGCCGCTCCCGCCCCGTCTTCTTTGCCGGACAGCACCCAGGCGAGGAAGGCGCCCGCGGAAGCCGCCGACAGCGCCAGCGCAAGCTGTCCGAGTAGCGCAGAGGCGGCGGCGGTGGCCGACAGGCCGACGCCGAGCAGCAGGCTGAACCCCGCGGCGTGCAGGTGGGCAACGTTGCGCGCCAGGCGGTCGAACAGTAACTGCAGCCACAGCGCGAGTCCGATGGAGCCTGCCAGGAACAGGGCGATTGCGCCGGTTTCCATGCGCGCCAGCACCGTCCAGAAAACCAACAGCAGTGCGAATACGGCAAAGCCCGCGGCGATAGCGCGTTGCAGGCTGGCGCGTGGCAGCAGACGCGGCATCAGCGCGGCTGCGGGAAAACTGATCAGCACCAGCAATATGATTTTTCGGGTGCCGGTAAGCGGTGTGACGGTGACGCCATTGATAAGGACGACGGATACCAGGAATGCGGCGAAGAGCGCCCACAGCCAGGCCAGGGCGCTGACTTTGCGCAAGCCGAGATAAGCGAGCAACGCGATCACGAAGGGCGCTAGCGCACTCTGGATTTCGGGCCTGTTTAGTATCTGTTCCATCGTTGTTGAGACAGTTCGAATCTAAACATGGTTCAGCGCACCCGTACCCGGGTGATGGCGATACCGCCGAGGATGGTCACCAGCGCGACGTAGTGCTGCCAGCTGACGGGCTCCGACAATAGCCAGGCGCCGGCGAAGAATGCCACCACCGGAATCAGGTAGTTTATGGTCGACAGGAAGGTCGGTCCGGCGCGGTCGATGACCGCAAACAGGATGATCGTGGCGATGCCGGTCGGGCCGATGCCAAGCCAGATCACGGCGAGCATCGAATCCTGGCTGATGCTGTTGTTCTCGGGCGCCAGCGTCAGCCAGATGGGCAGCATGATGATACTCGCCATGATCAGGACTCCGCAGGCGCCGACCATCGGGCTGAAGCGCGGCAGGCGCTTGATCAGGATGGTATTGACCGCGTAGCAGGTGGCCGCGGTGAAAATCGCCAGGCCGCTGAGGAGTGCGCGGCCGCCGCCCTGGAAGACCGGACCCAGCAGAATCACGATTCCGGTGATACCGAGGGTAAAGCCGATGATCTTGAAGCGATTCAGGGTTTCGCCTTCGACCAGGTAGTGCGCCAGCAGCATCGTCATTAGCGGCATGATGGCCATGATCATGCCGGTGACACCCGAGTCGATCGTTTGCTGCCCCCAGGTAATGAGGAAGAAGGGCAGCGCATTGCCGGCGATTGCCATCAACAGGAAGCCGCCCCAGATGCGCGGGGTGCGCGGGAACGACTGGCCGCGCGCAAACACCACCAATGCCAGTACCAGTGCGCCCAGCGCCAGCCGATAGAACACGACCGTGACGGGTTCGACGGTCCTGACTGAAATTGCCGTGAACAGGAACGAGGTTCCCCACAACCCCACCAGGACCATCAACAGGCCCCAGTTGAGCATCTGGACTCTTGACATCAAGACTTATTCTTGCAGTTGCGGCAGGTCGCGGAAGAGCTCGAGCGCTTCCGGGTTTGCCAGCGAATGGATGTTTTTCACGGCCCGGTTGTGCACCACGTCGCGCACCGCGAGTTCGACGATCTTTCCCGACTTGGTGCGCGGAATTTCGGCGACCTGGATGATTTTCGCGGGCATGTGCCGCGGCGAGCACTTTTCGCGCACCGTTTTACGAATGCCGGAGTACAGCGCATCGTCGAGTTCGGCGCCGGCCTGTAGCACCACGAACAGCACCACGCGCACGTCGTCGTCCCAGTCCTGGCCGATGACGATGCTCTCGACGACTTCATCGAGTTGTTCGACATGGCGGTAGATTTCCGCGGTGCCGATGCGCACCCCGCCGGGGTTCAACGTCGCGTCCGAACGGCCGTAGATAATGATGCCGTCATGTTCACTCAGGCGCACGTAGTCACCGTGGTGCCAGACGTTGTCGAAGCGTGCGAAGTAAGCATTGTGATATTTCTCGCCGCTCGGGTCTCCCCAGAAATAAACCGGCTGGCAGGGGAAGGTTTGCGTACACACCAGTTCGCCCTTTTCATTTTGCAGCGAATTGCCGTCATCATCGAAGACATCGACCGCCAGGCCGAGGCCGCGGCACTGGATTTCACCGCGGTATACCGGCAGCAACGGGCAGCTGATGACGAAGCAGGAGACGATATCGGTGCCCCCCGAAACCGACGCCAGGCAGAGATCCCGCTTGATGTTGTCGTACACGTAGTCAAAGCTTTCCGGCGCCAGTACCGAGCCGGTGGAGGCGATCGTGCGCAACGCTGACAGGTCGAACTTGTCGAGCGGCCGCAGTTTCGCGTTTTTCATCGCGTCGATGTACTTGGCGGAGGTGCCGAAAATCGTCATATCGACGTCTTCCGCGTAGCGCCACAAAACCTCGCCGTCGGGATAAAACGGCGAACCGTCGTAAAGCACCAGTGCGGCCTCGCTCGCGAGCGCGCTCACCAGCCAGTTCCACATCATCCAGCCGAGCGTGGTGAAATAAAACACGCGCTCACCGGGGTGCACGTCACAATGCAGCATCTGCTCCTTCAGGTGCTGAATAAGGGTGCCGCCGACCTTGTGGGTAATGCATTTCGGCTTGCCGGTGGTACCCGAGGAGTAGAGGATGTAAAGCGGGTCGTTGAATCCTCGCGCGACAAAATCGATCGTCGCGGCCGGGGTGGCGATAATGTCACGCCAGTCGACCGCATCGACCCGGTTGCCGAATCCGGTGAGGTCGACCTGGACCAGATGCTCGAGGCTGGGCAGGTTCGCCTTGATGGCGCTGATCTTGTCGTTGAGGTCGTGTTTCTTGCCGTTGTAAAAGTAACCATCCGCGGTGAACAGGAAGCGTGGCTCGGTCTGGCCGAAACGGTCGACGACGCTGTCTTCGCCGAAATCGGGCGAGGTCGAGGTCCACACCGCGCCGAGGCTGGTAGCGGCCAGCATCGCCACCACGGCTTCGGGCATGTTGGGCAGGTAGGCCGCGACGCGGTCGCCGGGGCGCAATCCTTTCGATTTCAGCCAGGCGGCGACGCTTGCGACCTGCTGGTAGAGTTCCGCCCAGGTCAGCCTGTAGTCGACCTGGTCTTCGGCGCGGAAATAGATCGCGATTTCGTCGCCCTTCCTGCGCAGCAGGTTTTCGGCGAAATTGAGGCTGGCGTCGGGAAACCATAATGCGTCTTCGATGCGCTCGCCATCGATGAGGATACGTTCACCCTTGTCGCCGACGATGCCGCAAAAATCCCAGACATCCGACCAGAACAGTTCCTTTTCGTCCAGTGACCACTGGTAAAGCGCATCGTAGTCCTGCAGCGAAAGTCCGTGGCGCTGGTTCACCCGGCGCATGAAATGCGTCATGTTGGCCGCATCTTTGCTGGCCTGGCTCGGTGTCCAAAGGGGTTGGCTATTATTCATAGGTCACGTCATCCCGCGGCTTAACCGCGGGATCCAGTCAGTAAATCGTGTTCGAAGAACACACAATATATAACAGGTTACGGATAATCAAAATAATGTCGGCCTGCGGCCGGATTGCCTTACTGGGCCCGCCGGTCCGACGCATCGTGTCAAGCCGCGGGGTGACAGTATAGCTACTTACCCTTCCACACCGGGTCGCGTTTCTCGGCGAACGCCTTGAAGCCTTCCATATTGTCCTCGCTGCCGTAGAGCGTATCGACCGTTGCGAACTGACGCTTGGTTATCCAGTTCATCGCTTCCTGGAATTGCATCGACTCGGCTGCACGCGCCACTTCCTTGATCGACGCGAACACCAGCGGCGGACCCGAGGCCAGCTCGCGCGCCACTTCCCAGACGCGATCCAGTAGTTGATCCACCGGCAGCACTTCGTTGACAAGACCCCAGCGTAACGCTTCCGCACTGTCCATCCAGCGGCCGCGATACAACATTTCCATGGCGACGTGGTAAGGAATGCGCTTTGGCAGCTTGATCGTGGCCGCATCGGCCAGGGTTCCCGCCTTGATTTCGGGGAGCGCGAAAGTTGAGTGCTCGGCGGCGTAGATGAGATCCGCCGACAACATCAGCTCGAAGCCGCCGCCAACCGCCATGCCGCTGACCGCGGCGATCACCGGTTTGTTCAAAGCGCGCAGTTCCTGTAAACCGGCAAAGCCACCAACGCCGTAGTCGCCGTCGACCGCGTCGCCGTCAGCGGCCGCCTTCAGGTCCCAGCCGGCGCTGAAAAACTTGTCGCCTGCCGTTTTGACGATGGCCACGCGCAACTCGGGATCATCGCGAAATGCGGCAAAGGTTTCACCCATCAGGCGGCTGGTTTGCAGATTGATGGCGTTGGCCTTGGGACGATCGAGCGTAACCTCGAAAACTCCGCCTTCACTGCGCGTGGTAATAACATCAGACATTTTCTTGCTCCTGTATAACGATGAGTGCATCGGCCGCAAACACGCCTTCGCCCTGCGCGCCGATGAGTAGTGGATTCACATCGAGCTCCAGTAGTGAATCGGAATGGGCTATGGCAAATTCCTGGATTGCGACGATCGCCTGCACCGTGGCGGCGATATCGGCGGCCGGCCGGCCCCGGTAACCGTTGAGTAGCGGCGCCGACTTGAGGCTTTTCACCGCTTTCTCGATTTCATCCGCGGAGGCAGGGATCAGCAGGGTGGCGCTGTCGCGCAGCAGCTCGACCAGGATGCCGCCGCTGCCAATCGTCAGCGCGAGCCCGAAACGGGGGTCGCGCATGACGCCGACGATGAGTTCGGCAAGCGCTGGTTTCATCGCTTCCAGGTATAGCTGGTCACTGAGTTCGAACAACTCGATGGCCGCCTGCTCGACCTCGCCGGCCGTCGCCAGGCCGAGCCGGACCGCGTTGTGCTCGGTTTTATGGGCAATGCCGAGGGCCTTCATCACCAGTGGAAAACCGAGCCGGGAAGCCGTTTGGCGTGCGGATTCTATCGAGTCGACGCGAGCGCCTGACGGTACCGGTACCGCGAACCCGGCGAGACGCCGCTTCGCCTCGGCTTCATCGAGGGTAGTTCCGGCGCCGCCGAGCTGTGCGGTTGGTAACACCGGCGTTGGCGGCTCGCGCTGCCAGGCGGTGCCTATATCGGCCGCGATTTCGGTGGCGTGCAGCGCTTCGTCGATGCCGTAAAAGCTGACGATGCCGAGCTCGGCGTAGTCTTCGATGTACTCTTCGCGAATATTCTCCGACATGCCGGCAACGAAGGCGCCTTTTGCCCCGTTTTTCTGCAACGCCGCCTTGAAGGCATCGACCGCGATATGCCATTCCCGGTCATCGCAGCGGGTCGCGTGCGGAAAGTCGAGAATCAGGTAGTTGAGGTCAAAATCGATCGCGGTCATCGCGGTGTAGGCCGCCTCCATGACTTCGCGGTCACCCCAGCAATAGGTGTGATAGTCGAGTGGATTGGCGACCGCGACCAGCGGCCCCAGGGGTTTTTGTACCGATGCTTTCTGCGCCTCGTCCAGGTCGGGGAAGCAGACTTTACGCTTGATCGCCGAGTCGGCGATGATGCTGGCCTCTCCGCCCGAGCAACTCATCGACGATACCCGGTACCCCGGCAAGGGACCGTGCAGGTGCAGCAGTTTCAGGGCTTCCAGGAATACCGGAATCGAATCCGCCTGGCCGAAGCCGTTGCGCCGCAGGAAGGCGCTGCTGATCGCGTGCGAACCGATTAGCGACGCGGTATGCGACATCGCCGAGGTTTTCGCCTGGTCGCTCTTACCGACGTTGAAGACCACCACCGGCTTGTTCAATTCGCGCGCCTTGCGGCCGAGTTCCTCGAAGGCGGCCACCGAATCGAATCCCTCGATGTAAATGCCGATCGTGGTGACACGCGGGTCTTCGAGCAAGTTGAGCGCGAGTTCTGAGATCCCCACCAGCGCCTGGTTACCCACGGTGAATACGTAGGAGAGCGGCAGGCCGCGCTTTTGCATGGTGAAATTGATCGCGATGTTGGAGGATTGCGCGATGATGGCGACGCCGGATTGACCCGCCCGCAGTCGCTTGCCGCCCTGTTGATCGGGCCACAGCAGGGCGCCATCGGCATAATTGATATAACCGTAGCAGTTCGGCCCCAGGATCGGCATGTCACCGGCCGCCTCGATAAGCTCGGCATGCAGCTGCGCCCCGGCCTCGTCGGCTTCGAGAAAACCGGCCGCGAAGCATACGCCACCACCGCAACCCATTTTGCGTAATTCGCGGATGACCTCGATGCAGAGATTGCGATTGACACCGATAAAGGCGGCATCGGGGGCCGAGGGAAGATCGGCTACCGAGCGGAAAGCGGGCAGACCATGTACCTCGGTTTTGGTTGGATGCACCGGCCAGATATCGCCTTCGAAACCCATCAGGCGACACTGTTCGACGACCCGAGCGGCTTGCAATCCACCGATCGCGGCTATCGATTTGGGGCGAAGTACGCGCTCCAGCCGCATGTTAGCCCGCATGTCTCACCGATTTCCTGCTCGGCAATTGCCCGAAGCGTCGGATCGGGACGCCGCATCGCGCCGATACGTCGGACCGCTGCATTGCTCTACTACTGCACATCCATGTGCATATCGCGACGTAAAACGGTGAAACATGCGGGCTAGCCCCCCAGTGGCCGCAGCAGTTCGCGCGAAATGATGTGGCGTTGAATTTCCGAGGTGCCGTCCCAGATGCGCTCGACACGCGCGTCGCGCCAGAAGCGTTCCAGCGGCAACTCGTCCATCAGGCCCATGCCACCGAAGATCTGGATCGCCTCGTCGGTGACGCGCGCCAGCATTTCGGTGGCGAACACCTTGGCGCTGGCGATTTCGCGGTTGGCGTCGAGTCCTTCGTCGAGGCGCCAGGCGGCGGAAAGCGTGAGCCAGTCGGCGGCGTCGATGTCGGTGATCATGTCGGCGAGCTTGAAGGAAACGCCCTGGAATTTGCCGATCTGCTGGCCGAACTGCTTGCGCTCGGCGGCGTAGGGCAGGGCGTAGTCGAAGGCGCGCCGCGCGCGGCCGACGCTGGTTGCGGCAACGGTCAACCGGGTTGCGTAAAGCCATTCGTTCATGACGTCGAAACCGCCGTGCAGCTCACCCAGTATCTGGCTCGAAGGCAGGCGGCAATTATCGAAGTTGAGGATGCAGTTCTTGTAACCGCGATGGCTGACCGAGTTGTAACCGGGACGGATCTCGAACCCGGGCGTGCCGCGATCGACCAGGAAGCAGGTAATTTTTTTCTTCGGGCCGCGGGGCGTGTCTTCTTCGCCGGTGGCGATAAAGGTGATCACGAAATCAGCGATATTGGCGTGGCTGATGAAATGCTTGCTGCCGTTCACGACCCAGTCGTCACCCTGTAATTTCGCGTTGCACTTCATGCCGCGCACGTCCGAGCCGGCGCCCGGTTCGGTCATGGCCAGCGCGTCGAACTTTTCGCCCTTGACCGCGGGAATGAGGTATTGTTCGGCCTGTGCCGGAGTGCAGGCCTGCAGTATTCCCGAGGGGCGGCCGAAGAATACCGTGAGCCCGTTCGAAGCGCGGCCCAGTTCGCGTTCCAGCAGGGTAAAGTCGAGGTGGCCGAGACCGCCACCACCGAATTCCTCGGAAATGTTGGCGGCGAAGTAGCCCGCCTCGATGCACTTGTCGCGAATCTCCAGCCCCAGTTCGAGCGGCACCTCGCCGGTACGCTCGACCTCGGCTTCGTGTGGATAGATTTCCTTTTCGATAAAATCCCTGACCGTATCGACGATCATTTCCTGTTCAAAGCTGAGTCCGAAATGCATGTTAATTCTCCAGTTACTCTGTCGTCCCTGCGCAAGTGACGCCGAAGGCGTCATCCCGGAAAGTGCGTCAGCACTTGTCCGGGACCTCGCTATGACTGCGAGTCTTTGTACTGCAGGTACTTTATAAGATCCCCGCTTCCGCGGGGAAGACTTCCGTTGTTTGCTACCTAACCCGCATTTCTCACCAGGATGACGGGCCCTCGCTTATTCTTTGAATTCACAAGGGATTTTCTTCAGTCGGAAATACGCACGGTTATTCCGCTCCTTCAGAAAATCCCTTGTGAATCCAAAGCCCTGCGCGATCATCCCGCCCCCTGGTGAGAAATGCGGGCTAAGCCGGGTCGTTGGCGGCTTCCATGAGGTGTTGCTCGTAACGCGCCAGGGTTTTGCCGGCGCCCCAGTTGTTGCCCTTGAGCCCGTGCAGGATCGCGATCAGGTTGTCGTCGCGAATGCGCTCCATTTCACGGATGTTCATGTAACCGGACTGTTCGTCCGACTGCCCGGCGATCAGGTCGACCAGTTCATCGGTGAACTCGGGCACGTCCATGAGTTTGGTCCAGGGCCATTTCAGGCAGGGACCGAACTGCTCCATGAAGTGGCGCATGCCGGCCTCACCGCCGGCGACGCGATAGGTGTCGAACACCCCCATTTGCGCATAACGCAGGCCAAAGCCGTAGCGTACCGCGTCGTCGATGTCGCGGGTCGTCGCTATGCCGTCCTTGACCAGCCACAGCGATTCGCGCCAGATCGCCTCGAGCAGGCGGTCGGCGATGAAAGCCTCGATTTCCTTCTTCACGTGCAGCGGGTGCATGCCGAGCGAGTGGTAAATCTCGCCCGCGCGTTCGATCGTGACGGATGCGGTTTTTTCGCCGCCGACCAGTTCTACCAGCGGTAGCAGGTAAACCGGGTTGAACGGGTGGCCGACGAGGAGCCGCTCGGGGTGTTCCATCTTTGCCTGCAGGTCGGACGGCATGATGCCGGACGTCGACGACGCGATGATAGCGTCGGTAGCCGCCGCGGCTTCGATCTCGGCGTAGACCGCCTGCTTGATGTCGAGGCGTTCCGGCACCGATTCGACGATTAGCTCGGCATCAGCCACGGCCTCGGCGATGCTGACGCAAAAGCTGATGCTGCCCTCGCTACGGCGCGGTGCGCTGGTCAGTTTGGCATATGCATGGCGGCTGTTTTTGAGTACCGCCTCGACCTTGTGCTCGGCATCGTCGGCCGGATCATAGACCTTGACGTCGATGCCGTTTTCGATCAGGCGCGCAATCCAGCCCGCGCCGATGACACCGCCGCCGACAATCGCAGCTTTGTCGATGAGTTTCATGATTGGCTCCTATTCCGTGACCGGTGCGCGCTTCTGCAGTTGCAGCTTTTCGCGCACCTCGGCCGGGGTCATTAGCGTCGCGCCCATGTTGGTGACGATGGTCGCCGCCTTTTCCACCAGCTGTGCATTGGTCGCGAGCACGCCTTTTTCCAGCCACAGATTGTCTTCGAGGCCAACGCGAACGTTACCGCCCGCGAGCACCGCGGCCGCGGTATAGGGCATTTCGTTGCGGCCGATGGAAAACGCCGAGTAAGTCCAGCCGGCGGGCGTGTTGTTGACCATTGCCATGAAAGTGTTGATGTCGTCGGGGGCGCCCCAGGGAATGCCCATGCACATCTGGATCATGACCGGATCCTGGATGATGCCTTCCTCGACCAGTTGTTTGGCGAACCAGAGGTGGCCGGTTTCGAAGACCTCGATTTCCGGGCGTACGCCGAGATCGGTCATCATCTGCCCCATGGCGCGCAGCATGCCGGGGGTGTTGGTCATGACGTAGTCGGCTTCGGCGAAGTTCATCGTGCCGCAGTCGAGGGTACAGATTTCGGGCAGGCATTCGGCGACGTGGGCTACACGTTCGGTTGCGCCGGCCATGTCGGTGCCGGCCTCGTTCAGCGGCAGCGGGTTCTCGGGATCGCCGAACACCAGGTCACCGCCCATGCCGGCGGTGAAGTTAAGTACCACGTCGGTTTCGGAGTCACGGATGCGCTCGGTCACTTCGCGGTAGAGTTCGACACGGCGGCTGGCTTTGCCGCTTTCGGGGTCGCGCACGTGGCAATGCACGATGGCGGCGCCCGCCCTGGCGGCGTCGATCGCGCTCGCGGCAATTTGTTCGGGGGAGCGCGGCACGTGAGGCGAACGATCCTGGGTTCCGCCCGATCCGGTCACCGCGCAGGTGATGAAAGGGTTCATGTTGGCTGTTAATGGCATGGCGCACCTCCGTTAATGGAAGCCGAATCATGTCATGGATTTTTCGAATATGATTGCGAAAAAACGCAATATACTTGACAATTTGCGCAATGAGTATCTTTATTCCAAGTTCAGACAAGCTCCGGGTTACGCTGCTGGTGCTGCACGAATCGTCGATGATGTCGCTCGCGTCGGTGCTCGATACGATGCGTGTCGCCAACCGCATTGCCGGTCGTGACCTGTTCGAGTGGAAAATTGCGACGCTAAACGGCAAGCCGGCGCGTCTTACCTGCGACATGAAAGTCGACCCCGACACCCGGCTCGAAGCGGGGCTACGCGGTGATATGCTGGTGATCATTGCCAGTTTCAATCAGCAGCAGCACGCAGGCCCCGCGCATTTGAAACTGATCAAGCGCCTGGCGCGCAACTACTCGGCGGTCGGCGGTATCGAGGCCGGTAGCTGGATTCTGGCGCGCTGTGGCCTGCTCGAGAAGCGCTCGGCAACCACGCATCGCGAAGACCTGGAGGAATTCGCCACCCACTTCCCCAGCACCGATTTAAAACCGGACAGGTTTGTCATCGACGGCAGTCTGTTCACCACCGGTGGCGCGTCACCGACCTTTGACTTCATGCTTTACCTGATTCGTGTGCGTTATGGCTACCCGCTGGCCATGGAAGTCTCAAGTGTGTTTATCTATGACAGCCGGCAAAACGCGGCCGACCTGCAGCCGCTGGTGTCGCTGGGGATGCTGGAAGGCAAGGAGCCACGCGTCGCCGCCGCGATTCATGTCATGGAACAACACATCGACGACACCCTGAACATCGCGCAGGTTGCCGCACAGGTCGACCTGTCGGTACGCATGCTCGAGTACCTGTTTCGCGAAACCCTGAACATGTCGCCGGCCGCCTATTACCGGCGCTTGCGTTTACAGGCCGCACGCCGCATGGTCGTGGATACCCGGCTCAAGGTGCAGGAAATTGCCATCCGCACGGGATTCAATTCGCTCTCCTCTTTTTCCCGCCTGTTCAGAAACTACTATCAGCAATCCCCCGGCGAATGCCGTAAACAGGCCCGTCATCCTGGTGAGCGATGCGGGCTAGCGGCAGGATAGCCGCGGGACCGGGCCAGGGATGGCCCATCGGAGCCAGCGCGCAAACCCCGGCAGCGGGCGCGGTGAGGGGCGCTCCCGGTTTTCCCCCGAATACTCTCCAAAATCAAGTCATCTGGTTACGAAACCGGGAGCTTTTTACCAGCGACCGTTTCCCGATTGCATATCGCCGCTGGCGAGACGGATTGGGAATTTTGCGCGTATCGCAGCGTCGGTTTGAGCGTCGATGTGGTCCGGGTAGTGGCGTGACAATACTTCGCTCACGCCCTGTCGGGCACGCGCCATGATATCGAGGCTGCCTTCTTCTTCCCAGGCGCCCGGCGCCGAGCGGTCGGCGATCTCCGGGTACAGGTAATCTGTTTCCATCAGCTCCAGGGTTTGCGGCTGGCCCAGAAAATGCCCCGGACCCAGCGCCGCTTCCCGAATCACGTCGAGCGACAGGGTTTCGTCATTGACTTCGACACCCGCCACCACGCGCTGCGCCATGCCGAGCATGTCATTGTCGATCATCAGCGCCTCATAGCTGCAACCCATCAGGCTGCCGAGCATGCCCGCCGATTCCAGTATGCGGTTGGCGCCGGCGAGGCCCGCGGTTACCGCGGTGATGCCCTTCTCGAATCCCGCCTGAGCATCCGGCAGCTTCGAGTCGGTCATGCTGGCGGCGACGCTGGTGGGCAGGTCGTAAAAACGGCCCAGTTGCGCACAGGCCGACATCGCCAGCGCTTCTTCGCCGCTGCCGCCGCTAAAGGAACCGGTGCGTAGATCGGAGATAAAGGGCCAGATTGCAAAGGTCATCGGGCAGCCCGGACTGACGATGTTGGTGATCGCGAGGCATGCCAGTCCTTCGGCGGTAACCTGCGCCAGCGTGCCAGCCATTGCCGCGGGCGAGGTGGCGCCTGCCTGCGGGGCGATGGCAATATCGTTGATCAGTCCGAGCCTGCTGGTTTCTACCAGCAAATCGAGATTCTCCTCACCGAAACGCAGAGGGGAGACGATCGGGCATCCGCCAAAAGAAAGGAATGGCTTTTCGGCAAATCGACCTTTGCCGCCGAGCACCAGGTCGAACATCTCGATCGCCGGTTGCACGTTGCGGGCATCGCTGAATGCCATTTCACAGGGTTTTTGCGTCGCCGCGCACAGTGCGTAGGCGACGTTGAAATCGTGTTCCCGCGGGTCGGTCAACTCGGTCGGAATAACCATCTGCCCGAATTGATGGATATTATCGAGGGTACCGACGAGGCGACCCAGATCGTACAGATCCACCAGGGTCGACGGTCTGAAGCTGCGCTCGGCGGGTTCGTAAATACTGACCGCTTCACCGCTGGTGGAATAATTGACATGGTAACCACCGACCTGCAGGTCGGCGTGATCCGGGCTGCGACTGTAAATAGTGTACTCGCGCGCGGCCATTGCGATGCTGTCCTCGATAAGGGAATCTGGAAAGCAGAGACGCCCATTGCCGTCTACCCAGCAACCCGCGCCTGTGGCGTACTCGATCACTTCGGGTGTGGGGCTGCCGATGCCGATAGTTTGCAGAATCTCGAGTGCGGTGCGATGAATTTTCTCGAGATCGCCCTGTTGCAGGGGTTTATAGGCACCGCCGATCAGGCCGGCGTGTACCGGGCGCTTGTTAATCGCTTCTTCGCGCATTTTCAGGCGCGCCTGCCGCGCGTTGCCTCTGCGGCGTTGTGTTCGGGTCGTCATATCGATTTACTCGCTGAAATTGAATGAGCATTCAAAATTGCTGGACACTGTATCTTCTCGAGGATATGCTGTCAATAAAATTGAATATGCATTCAAATTTGTAACGATCAGGACGAATCAGGATGAATTCAGAACCGAAACCAAAGGGACGGGAAGCCGTCAAGTTATGGCGCCGGAAAAAAATCATCGATGCGACTATCGAAATCATTACCCGGCACGGCATCGCCGGCACCACCATCGCCAGGGTGGTGGAGCTGGCGGATGTATCCATGGGTCTGGTCAATGTGCATTTTAAAAGCAAGGATGCGCTACTGACCGAGGTGCTGCGGCAAATGGCCGACGAGTACAAGCTGCACTGGCGCCACAAGCTCGAGGTCGCGGCCCTGGAGCCGGCGTCGAGGCTGCAGGCGCTGGTGCTTGCGGATTTTGATCCCGAGGTGCTTAATCTGAAAACCCTGGGTATCTGGTTTGCATTTCGGGCCCAGGTCAGGGCGAGGCCGGGGTACCTGGACCTGGTCGGCACACGAGAGTCCGAGCAAATACAGACGACGGTTGAGCTATTTCGAAAACTGAATCGGGAGACTGGCCTGGAGCATGATGCGGTTCTCCTGACGAGGGCATTGTCGGCAATGCTGGAGGGATTGTGGACGGAATACTACCTTTATCCCGGCGAATTCGATCGCGACGGTGCGTTAGCGAGTGTGTTCCTGTTTCTGAATGTCTTGTATCCCGGTCGTTTCCAGGGAGTCGGGGTTAAATAATAAATCCGCGGGGCACCACCGGGTTTGGCGCAGATAGACAGTCGACAGTCGCGCATAAATCTCGCTCATGTCATGGCTGTGATAATATCCGCTGGTTCTGTGGGGGTTTAGCGACCCATCGATCATTTTTCGCGTGATATAGGTCAAGAAAGATCGAAATTGACGGCAAAGCCAGCGGTGACAGGCGTTGTCGCCGTATCTGGAGTAGACCTGCCGCTTGATTCCGGGAGAAAAATCGATAGAATACTCGGCCTTCGAATCGGGTCCGGAGCGGTTAGTCCGCCTCGATAAAGAGGCCGATTTTATCGGTATGCCGGGTCTGGTCGACTGGTCGAAACGGGTTTGCATGAAATAGGCGCCGAGTTGCAGTGAGATACTCGGAGAATTATTCAAAGCTGCGGTGATCGAGGGATTTCCCTGCGATCCCCAAAACGAGAAATTACGAGCGAAATGAAAATACTGGTATGTGTGAAACGCGTGCTCGACCCCCAGGTCAAGGCGCGCGTCAAAGCGGACGGGTCGGGTGTCGATCTGGCGAACGCCAAGATGACCATGAACCCATTTTGTGAAAACGCGCTGGAAGAAGCGTTACGCCTGCGTGAAGCCGGCGCCGCCGAGGAGATCATCGTCGCCTCCGTGGGTGGCGGTAAAACCGAGGAAACGCTGCGTCACGGTCTCGCCATGGGCGCCGATCGCGCGATCCAGGTGGTAACCGAAGAAGCGCTGGAACCGCTCGCGATCGCCAAGGTATTGAAGAACGTCGCCGAACAGGAAGAAGTTGGCCTGGTGCTGGCAGGCAAGCAGGCCATCGACGACGATTCCAACCAGACCGCGCAGATGCTGTCGGCGCTGCTGGGTTGGTCGCAAGCGACCTTTTGCTCGGATATTAAAATCGAGGGGGATAAGGCAACCATAATTCGCGAAGTTGATGCCGGTCTCGAAACCATCGAGGTCAAGATGCCATCGGTGATGAGCGCGGATCTGCGCCTCAACGAGCCGCGTTACGTCAAGCTGCCCGACGTCATGAAAGCCAAGCGCAAGCCGATGGACAAGATCGAACTCGGCAGCCTCGGCCTCGATACCACCAACAGGATGACCACCTTGCAGGTCGA
This sequence comes from Gammaproteobacteria bacterium, assembly GCA_024232855.1. Lineage (GTDB taxonomy): Bacteria > Pseudomonadota > Gammaproteobacteria. The sequence goes on along the minus strand of JAAEPH010000044.1, from coordinate 1,656 downwards.
AGAACCCGAAGGCCGTGCCGCCGGGGTGATTGTCAACAGTGTCGGCGAGCTGGTTGAAAAGCTGCGCAACGAAGCGAAGGTGATTTAGTTATGAGTAATCTTGTAATAGTCGAGCACGACAATAACGAAGTCGCCGGCGCCACCCTGCACGCAGTTACGGCCGCACAACAAATCGGTGGTGATATCGATCTGCTGGTCGCGGGTGAGAATTGTGGCGCGGTTGCCGAGGCGGCCGCCAAAATCGCCGGCGTCAGCAGTGTCAAGGTCGCCGACGATGCGAAATTCGGACATCACCTGGCGGAAAACCTGGCGATCCTGATCGTCGAAGCCGCCGCGGGTTACAGCCACGTCCTCGCCGCTGCCACCACTTTCGGCAAAAACGTCATGCCGCGCGCTTCCGCGCTGCTGGATAAGGCGCAGATTTCCGAGATCGTCGAAGTCAAATCAGCCGATACCTTCGTGCGCCCGATTTACGCGGGCAATGCGTTGGCCACGGTGCAGTCATCGGACGGCATCAAGATGATCACCGTGCGTACCATCAAGTTCGAAGCTGCATCCGCCGAGGGCGGATCCGCCAGCGTCGAAGCGATCGGTGGTGGGGCCGATACCGGTCTTTCCAGCTGGGTATCCCAGGCCGTTTCCAACACCGATCAGGTCGACCTGACCTCGGCCAAGATCGTCGTTTCCGGCGGTCGCGGCATGCAATCGGGCGACAACTTCAGCATGCTGCATTCGGTAGCCGACAAGCTCGGCGCGGCCGTCGGCGCCTCGCGCGCGGCGGTAGATTCCGGATTCGTGCCGAACGAAATGCAGGTCGGTCAAACCGGTAAGGTTATCGCGCCCGATCTTTATATCGCGGTCGGTATTTCCGGCGCGATCCAGCACCTCGCCGGGATGAAGGAAAGCAAGGTCATCGTTGCCATCAACAATGACAGTGAAGCGCCGATCTTCCAGGTCGCGGACTACGGTCTGGTCGCCGACCTGTTCGACGCGGTACCCGAGCTCGACGCTGCCCTGTAAGCTAAGCTGTTGTTGTCCCCCGATGCGTCAGACCGGCGCAAGCAGGGACCTTTCAATGCATCTGCGATTAAGACCGCGTTACCCTTAAAAGGTCCCGGATAAGCGCTTACGCGCTGTCCGGGATTACGCCTTTGGCGTCACTTGCGCGGGGACGACACTAAATAATACCCGCCGGAGCGATTCCGGCGGGTTTTTTATTCCACGGTTCTCGTGGCATTCCTGACTGGAAAACACACTCCTACGATTTCCGATCTCCCAATCAAGTTACGGAGAAACTCCTGTTAAGGATAGATTCATATCTTGTTACGGAATCCAGCCCCAGGAGCAAGCTGAACGAAGAGCGCGGCCTTCCGGCGTAATCCACGCCGCGCAGCCATCATGGAAGGTGTTGCCATAATTTGCCGTGGCTTTTTCTAATTCTGGACTATATTAATTACGGTACGCGCATATTTGTCATGGATTTCACACTCAACGGAAAGGTTCCCCATGATCTTCTCTAACCCGGAAAATTCATAAATATGCACAATCTCGCTTGTCTATTGATTCCACAAGAAATATATCCTCAGTCGCTCGTAATCACCGATACGAGACTTCTTCGGATATTTCCTTGTGAAATCAATATACTGCGCGATTTTT
>JAAEPH010000043.1 GCA_024232855.1 Gammaproteobacteria bacterium | reverse complement strand
TTCGCCGGATCACCCTTGTATTTATTCGAGTACAGCATGAATAGATCAGCGAAATCGCCATCATCGCGTATCCAGATCGGCAGCGCCCAGCGCCATTTGCAAGCCAGGTCGAGATTTTCCTTTGTCGATTCACGTTCCCCGCCTATGCCGCTGTTGACGATATCCGAATCCCAAATATGCTGCAGCCCGCGTTGCCTGGCTGACTCCGTTGCCGTTTGCGATATCGGTACTTGCGCTTTGCCGGTAAGCCCGATCGCGTAGATGTAACCCAGCCAGCTGCGCCGGAGTCCGCCGCTCAAAAAAACAAACTTTTTAGCCTTCATCGCATGGTTCCCTGTATTTCAATATCTTTCTCAATTCTGTAAACCCGCTATTCGCCACTCCTTCCTCAGGCCACGGGCGCGGCAGCGATTTGAATTCCGGTAGCGTTTCAGACTGCCGGCGGCACATCGCTAGAAAGCTCGGCAATGATGGCGGGAATTCAGCACCTGAATCTGCGCACTCTCTCAGCCCTTTGCGTATTTTCTCGTCCTGTAGCTTACTAAGTTGCGTCACCCATACCGGCATCGGCGACTCACCGTGCCTATCTATCCATTGCTTGCCGAACATTTGAGTCATTGCTTTCCAGACGATCATCGCCGGCCCTGTGGTTACGCTCCCATGAACCCTGGCTTGTGCGTTGCGCTCTTCAATTATTTCATCGAGCCACCTTTTGCCGTTGAGGAAAGTAGTAGCGTGAGGAACTAAAGCGGGGTTTCGCCATTGTGGATTGCACTTGGCATGATGCAGCGCTCCCTGTATAGCGTTGAACTTGTCTTTCTTGGATAGCCGTTCAAACGCTGTCATGGCTTTGCGCTCGTTGGTATTTCTCGGATAAACGTCCCAAAAGTCTGGAAGCGTAATTCCGCCGATAATTTTTTCCTCCAGGTTTTCCAACTCTTTCATAGCCTCTCC
>JAAEPH010000042.1 GCA_024232855.1 Gammaproteobacteria bacterium | reverse complement strand
CGAATATCGCGCAGGGTATTGTTTTCACAAGGAAATTCCCGAAGAAGTCTCGTATCAGTGATTACGAGCGACTGAGGGAATATTTCTTGTGGAATCAATAGACAAGCGAGATCGTGCATAATTTGTGAATTTTCCGGGTTAAGTCAATTACCACGAGCCAGCGAGTAGCGAAAACTTGTATACTATATGTTGATCCCCGATCACGGCACCCGCACCATATCTGGTGGTGCATCCTTTTATTGATTCAGACAGGCCTGGGCATGAACACCGTCGATAAACTCGATTCCCGCGTTGAAAATCCCGTCGAAGTACCCTTACAAACCGCCTCGCAAGATATCTGGCAACAGAAATACCAGCTCAAGGATCGGCTCGGCAAACCGGTAGACAAGGACATAGATCACTGTTATCAACGTATCGCAGGCGCGCTGTCCGAGCCGGAATCGAGATCGGCGACGTCATCGAGCAGCACATGAAGACCATCGGTATGCTCGAGAGCGCCGAGCCCGACCAGCACCAGCAGGCGTTCCTGCAGGAGAAGAGGCGCGAATTCGAAAGCCGGCAAGTGTCCGAACCCGACGACGACTATCCGAGTTCGGCGATACTGTGCAAAAAGTGTCAGACCCGCGCCGTGGTCAACCTCGACAACTGCCTGACCTGTCTGAATTGCGGCGAATCGAAGTGCAGCTAGACCCGGCGCTAAACCACGTCGCCCGCAAAACCCGCTAGTACGCCCGGCAAAAGCTGGCGCATCATGTATCGTTTGAAGTGGAATGCGGGTCCGCCCGCCTCATTCGAGTGCATACCTTAACCCCGTTTGGCTCCGAAACTTTTCGTTCCATGCCCTGGCCCGCATAAGCAGCGCGCGGTCAGCACGAAATCCCGCGGCAGCGAGCGGCTCGCCTCGACCGCGGCCGCAATTCGGTCGAGCGCAAGATCGAACTCGAATATGGGATCGTCCTCGCGCCCGGTATGATCTTCGATCGAGCAACCCGCGAGACCCGTCTCGGCGGCCGCGAGAATGCATTCGGCAACACTCTGTGGAGAATCGCCGAATCCCCTCTCCAGGTCAGCAGACACGGGCAACGGCGTCGCCTCGACAATCGTACGGCAATGATCGAGCGTTTCGTCAGGGGATACCGTACCCTCCTGAAAACCCATGGCAAACGCCATGCCGGCGCTGGTGGTCGCGAGCGCTTCGAAGCCCATGGCGGCGAGAATGCGGGCGCTGCCGACATCCCAGGGATTGGGGATCACGAAGCAGCCCTCGCGTTCGTGTAGCAGCCTCAACTCCGCACCGGGACTCATCGCTGTATCGGTCATGGCATCCATCCTCACTGAGAATTGAAAAGATCGAGTCTAACAAACACCTACTGACAGCGTTTAGTCAGTAGGTGTGACGCGCTGCCATTTGGCGGCTGGCCCTCGCGCTGCTCGGAAAGTGGCGGAAAAGGGTGGGAATCGAACCCACCAGGGACGTCTGACGCCCCCCTCCGGTTTTGAAGACCGGGCGCCCCACCAGGGTACGATCCTTTCCTCGGATACAGGTTTCATACTTCATTGGGCCGGCTGCAGTTTGGCAAAGGCGCGCTCGGCGGCGGGCAGCAGCTGGCGTCCCTGCGCACCGCGCAGCGTTATCCCCCGGGCATCGCAACATTCCAGAATTTCGATGCAGCGATTGCGTCCGATTCCGGAGGCATCGCGAAAATCCGCCACGCTGAAGCCTTGTTCACCTTTCTGCCCGGCCAGTTTTGCGATCAGTTTCCGCATCTCCTCCAGCCTCGACGGCAGCAACAACAGCTGCGCCGACAGCTTTACAATCAAGCCATCACGGGCCGCTCTCGCCACCAGCGCCCGCAGTCGCGGCGCCGATAGCCGCGTCGCCTGTGCCAGTTCCGCAAACGTCATCGGCCTCAGGCCATTAGCCGACAGCGTCGCCTCGATTGCCGACCAGGCCTCGACATCCGCCGCGTTCGGACCGGGGCGATGGGTACTCAACGAGTAGCCGGCGGCATCTACCCTGACCACTGATTGCCGTAACAGGCGATCGAGAAATCCCTCGAACAGCTCCGTTGCCGGCTTACTGTCCATGCGCGCGCGGATTTGTTCCCGCGTGAATCCAGCCGCACCGGCATGGTCTCGATGACAATCCCGCAGGGCCTGCAGAATCTGATCGCAGTGCGCTTTCGCCATTTGCGCTGGAAAGCCGACGCGCCGACGCGCCAGGTTTAACACGACCATGTCGCCGACCTCGCAGATTTCCGCTTCCGCCTCGCGGGTCAGATTGCGGTTTACCGCAAAACGGGCAAGGTCGACTCCGCTATAACTGGTGCACAGTAACCCGAGCAGGGCCTCGCGCGCATCGTCCTGTCGCATTTGCCGCAACCAGACAATCCGCTCGGGCCGGGCGCGACCGCGCCGTGGCGGAAAAATATCGAGCACGCGTCCGCCGCCCAGGGTGACACGCGCCGACTGGTCACGAATGATGAAGCGATCGCCGAATGCGGCGCCCACAGGACGATCGCCGACCACCTGCACCAGGCCCTGCTCACCCGGCGCGATCGCGCCATCCGCCAGCACCGCGACCCTGGCGGTCGTCTGCGCCGCCGCCAGGTGCAGATGAACCGGTGTCCAGTGCCGTAGCGGGCGCGGACTGTCATTGACGATTCGCAGCTCCGCATCGAAGCGCTCGACCGGCGCCACCGCGCGCGCCGAGGTCACCCAGCTGCCGCGCCTGACCTGATCCTTGTGCAAGCCGCTACCGGCCAGGTTGATGGCGCAACGTTGCCCCTGGCGACCGCAGTCCATTTCCTCGTCCTGCACGCGCAAGGCGCGCACCCGCAGTTGCATCGTGCTGCCGGCGATCGTCACCGGGTCACCCTGGCGGACACTGCCGGCGGCTATGGTGCCGGTGACGACAAGTCCGGCGCCCCTGATTTCGAAAGCGCGATCGATCGACATGCGAAAGTTCGTTTCGCTGCAGTCACTCGCGGCTGCAAGCGGCGACGTCAGTGCCCGCGCCAGCAGACGCTCGTGTAATTCGTCGACGCCCTGTCGTGACAGCGCCGACACCACATACCGCGACCAACCCGCCAACGGTGATTGCGCCAGCATGTCGGAGAGTTCGTCATGCACCCTTTCGATGCGGCTCGCGCTGACGCGGTCGGCCTTGCTGATGACGATTGCGCCCTGGCCAACACCCAGCAACTCGATGATCGACAGGTGTTCGCGGGTCTGCGGCATCGGGCCGTCATCCGCCGCCACCAGCAGCAGCACGAAATCCGCGGCGGCGAGGCCGCACAGCGCATTCCTGATGAAGCGCTCGTGACCGGGCACATCGATGAAGCCGATACTGAACGCATCTTCGAGCGGCAGATAGGCAAAACCGATATCGATGCTCAAACCTCGCTTCTTTTCCTCGGCCAGGGTGTCGGTATCGACGCCGGTGAGGGCTTCCACCAGGCGTGTCTTGCCGTGATCGACGTGGCCGGCGGTGGCGATAATCATGGGTCGATTTCGAGTTCGTCCAGCTGCGCGGAAAATTCACCGTCACCTTCCAGGCAACGGCAATCGAGCACGAAGTCGCCCTTGTGGATGCGCCCGACCACCGGTATCGGCAACTCGCGAAATGCCCGCGCCAGCCGTTCCAGCGACGCATCGTGAGAGCGCGGCGACGGCAGTGGCCGCAGCGCGATGCCGGCGCTCGGAATGCCGTGATCCGGCAGTGCGCCGGAACCGATTTCACTGACGCAATCGACCGGGCTGACCATCGCAAAACCTGCCAGTTTCCGCGCCAGCCGGGCGACCAGGGGTGACGCTTGCGCCCTGATATCATTTTGGCTGCGCGTCATCACCCTGAGCAAAGGCAAGCGTTCGGCCAGCTGTTGCGGATGCGTATACATACGCAGCAGGGCGGTCAGCGCGGTGATGGTCATCTTGTCGCAACGCAGCACGCGCTTCATCGGGTTGGCATTCATTTGCTCGATCAGGTCGCGGCGTCCGACGATGACTCCGGCCTGCGGTCCGCCCAGCATCTTGTCGCCCGAGAAAGTGACGAGGTCGGCGCCCCGGGCGAGAACCTCCATCGGCGTCGGCTCGTGAGGCAAACCGTAATCCTCCAGGTTCAACAGCGCGCCGCTACCGAGGTCGACCGCGAGAGGGACGTCCGATTCACGGCACAGTTGCGCCAGCTCGCGCGCGTCCACGGCCGCGGTAAAACCCTGGATCACGTAATTGCTCTGGTGGACTTTGAGAACCATCGCCGTTCGCGGACCCATGGCATTGGCGTAGTCGCGCAGGTGGGTGCGGTTGGTCGAGCCGACCTCGATTAATCGGCAACCGGATCGCGCGATGATATCCGGGATGCGAAACGAGCCGCCGATCTCGACCAGCTCGCCCCGCGATACCGGCACCTCGCGCTCGAGCGCCAGCGTATTGAGCAGCAGCATTAGCGCGGCGGCATTGTTGTTGACGACGGTAGCCGCCTCGGCGCCGGTCAAGCGGCACAACAGGTCTTCGATGTAGTCGTCACGCTCGCCGCGAGTACCGCTGGCGAGATCGAATTCGAGGCTGCTATTGTCACGAAGGACTTCGAGCACGGCGTCTACCGAATCCTCGGGCAATACCGCGCGTCCCAGGTTGGTGTGCAAAATAGTGCCGCTCAGATTGAATACCCGCCGTATCCCGCGGCGGGCATCTTCCTCGATAACTCGCCGCATATCCACGCAGATGGCCGCGCTGCCGGTTGCGACCGATTCCCCGCGCTTTATCGCGTCACGCAGGTTCGACAGCGTTTGCCGCGCCGCGCGTTTAACCTCGTCGCGTCCAAACTCGCGCAGCATTTCCGATGCCGCAACCGAATTGAGCAAATGGTCGATGGAGGGTAATTGTGAAAACCCGGTGGTCTGCGTGCCACTCATCGGTGACGGTTCCCTTGCGCTTCAAAGCCTGTGATTTTACCCGGTTTGGCGCACGGGTGATAACGAAGGTTCTGTCAAGTTGAGCATGATAGCTTTTCTCGCCGCGTCATAACTGGGGAGTCTATTCGTGACGATCTTTCTGGCAGAGCAACCTTGCCCCTTCATCAGTTTTTTGAAGAGCCGCATCGCAGCCCGCTTGTCCTTGCGCTTTTGAACCTAAAATCCTCAGTTGAATCGTAGCGAGGGCGTCTACTGCAGTAGATTCAACTGAGGATTTTAGGTTGAACCAGGATATCGGCAGTCTCCGGGGACACACACTCTGAGAGAGGGATAAATCTGGACTATTTGGCGCAAACACGCCGTGATACCGGGTAAGGTTCACTCTAGGCTTCGGTACCAGGGCAGCCAGCTTTGACAGAAAATCCAGTGGCTCGAATACCACATGGGTCGTACCATTGCGGTATGGGTTTTTAAGCTGATAGCGAATATTGCCTGGACCAGAAAGTAGTCCTGGCAGTCATGGGTTTAGATGTAATAGTCGGCATGTGACCTTACATACGGTGCCAGATTTGATCGAAGCCAATCGGCCGCTTTGTGCCCATAACGGTCATACCGGGTCATTGCGAGCAACTGCTCAACCTCGAACGGCCGGTATGGTGCGTAAGCAGTCATTCGATATGCAGGAAATGTTTCTGTCAAATAGTCTCAGATCGGCATTACTCCGGTCATTCGTACCATAGTTCAGCGAGTTAAATCCTCCCAATACAGGTTTGGCCGGGGATTTACCCTCGCAGGAATGAAATGGTGCGCTCCGCGGGCACCAGCGAACCCGCAATCAACTGCAGGTTGCCATCCTCGCTGACACGCGCCATCTCCTGGAACTCCAGGATCAGGGCGCCGGCGTGGGTTTGGCCCCAGAACCAGTCATGCAGTTGACGTGGCGAGGGATGGCCGCCCGCGGCCATTGCCGCCTCGAGGTAAAACGCCTTGATATCGTCGACGGCAAAGCGGGCGCGCGACACCCTCGCCATGCCCTTCGGATTCGGCATCGGTTGCGGCGAATGGTAACGCTCGATAAATTCGGCCACGGATTCGGGCGCGAGCCCGCTGATGCCGACACTGCTGCGGCCGATACGCTCGCGCGCCAATTGCCAGACGGGTGACACCCCGGCCACCTCCGCGCGCAGGCTATCGCTATCCAGGGTGCCGGGGAAGCGCCAGCCGGCGTCATCCCCTGGGTCGATTACGGCTTCGCTGAAATCCCGCAGCAGCGGCTCCGGGCAATCCTGGTCGAGCAATGCCAGGGCCTCGCTCAACACCCGGCGTTGCAGCCCGGTATTGCCCGGCGGGCCGAATGGGCGGCCCAGTTCGAAGGGCACCCACAGCGCCCGTGGCGGCCGCATGCCGACGATATGCTCGCGCACCAGCGCGACGATGACCGTCGCCAGACCTTCGTCTTCGAGGTAATGGGCCAGCCCGCTCACGGCGCGCGTACAGGCGGGTCACACCGGCGCCAGCACCACCGTGTTGACTCCGAGCGCCAGCATCGAGCGCCCCAGTTCGCGCGCCTTGTCTTCGAGCTTTGGCGGGCTGGTCGCACCCATGAAGGCGTAGTGCGTGTCGGCGGCCCTGCCGATGCAGCCTTCCCGCTCCAGTTCAACCAGCCGGTCGCGCGGCAGCATTACGTTCAGATCCTGTTGAAAACCGGTCCGATCAAAATTGGTGGAAACGTGGCTGCAGAGTATGTCGCCGTCCCCGATATCGGCCGCGATGGCGCGGTACCCGGTTTCGTTTGACAGCATCGGACGCTCACCGCGCACGATGAAACCGGCGGTCGATACGATAGCGACATGACGTAGACCTGGCGGGGGTGGCTTTACCGCGGGCGTGTCATCATAGGCCGGGCAAGCGAGATCCGCGATGACACTGCGCTCGGGCTCCGGGACGTCGACGAGCCTGACCATATCAGCGACGCACGCCCGTCGGCGCGGCGCGATCACGGGGCGGACGATCGTGATGTTGAGCAGACATGGCGAAAATCTTAGCCCATTGCACTACCCCCGGCAAGCCTGGCCTGCGGGCCGCGCTGCCGGACCGGCCACAGGCCGGTCATGTGCATCGAACCGCCATCTACGAACCGGTGCATGGCAGTGCACCCGATATCGCCGGTCAGGGTATCGCCAACCCGGTCGGCATGATCCTGTCGGTAGCGATGATGCTCGAATACGGTGCCGGTAACGCCAACAGCGCCCGGCTCGGTGCATTCAGTGACGGCCGCGGGTCTTTCGGGTCGGTATCGCCACCAGCGGGTCGTCGGGCCAGGGATGTTTCGGATAACGGCCCTTCATTTCCTTTTTGACGTCGTGGTAGGAGCTGCGCCAGAAACCGGCGAGGTCCTGGGTGATCTGCAGCGGCCGACCGGCGGGGGATAACAGGTGCACCAGCAGAGCGACCTGCCCCCCGGCCACCGCGGGCGTTTGGTCGCAGCCGAACATTTCCTGCAGCTTTACCGCCAGCACCGGCGGCGACTGCGTGTAATCGATGGCGATAGATGAGCCCGAAGGCACCTGCAGTCGTGGCGGCGCGAGCTGCCGCAGCCGCTGCTGCTGCTCCCAGGGCAACAGCGCATGCAAAATAGCGCTCAAATCCAGCTTTTTGAAATCCTGTAACAGCTTGACATTGTCGAGATAAGGCCCCAGCCAGTCCTCGAGCGTGGCGAGCAAGGCCGGCTGGCTGACATCCGGCCAGCCGTGCTCGCCAGCTACCGATCGCAGCAGGCAAACCCGCGCGCACCACTGCCGATGCTCGTAATTCCAGGGCAGCGGCCCGAGGTCCTGGTCGCGCAGATACTCGATCAGGGCCGCTCTCTTGGCGGCGGCCGGAACATTGTCCAGCGGCTTTCGCCGCAACACGAGCACGCCGACCCTTTGCTGCTCCTCGGCGATAAATCGACTGCTTTGCTTATCCCATTGCGCGATGGTTTCATCACAGACCAGTTCCTGCAGGGCGGAGCTGAAAAGGGATTCGTCTAGCGCCGCGGCCGAGCGAATGACATCGCCCTTGCCGCCGACCATGGCGCTGACTTCAGCTACCGCGAGCCAGCGGTTTTTACCGAGGTGATGTTCGCCGGCAAGATTGGCGCTGCGGCCATTGGCGAGCTGGTAGCCACCGGAATGTCGGCGGCGCGCGATTCGATCCGGGTAGGCGCAGGCCAGCAGGTAACCGGGCATTTGCTCGACCGTGGTTAAAAACCCCGGACCGTATCGACTCGCTTTCAGCCTGGTCAGCTGTTGCTCGAACTGCCCTGCCAACTGTCGCGTGCGCGCCGCCCAGCCCTGGTAGCGTGACGGGCAACGGCCTTCCCCCGTGAGGATATCCAGCCGCTGGCCGATATCCGGACCCTCCCGGCTCATCGGATCGCGATCGGACAGCAGGCTTGCCAGTAGCGCCGCCGGCCTGCCGCAACCGCTGGCCGCGCCGCAAAGCAGCAAATGCGCGAGTCGCGGGTGCACCGGCAAAGCACTCATGGCCGTGCCGTGGGCACTCATTATACAGCCGCCGGACTTTCTCTCGATTGCCCCTAGCGACTCCAGCAGATCGATCGCCTGTTGCCAGGGCCCCCGTGGCGGCGCATCCAGCCAGGTCAATTCGGCCGGATCGTCGACACCCCATTGCAGTAACTGCAGGGCCAGCGGCGCCAGGTCCGCGCTCAGTATTTCGGGCATGCCATGTGCACTGAGTTGTTGCTGTTGCGCGGCCGACCACAGGCGATAGCATTTGCCGGGCCCGGTTCTGCCGGCGCGTCCCGCGCGCTGCAGACTGGAGGCATTTGAAATCCTGACCGTGTGCAAGCCGGTCATGCCGGTCGACGGGTCGAAGCGGGCTTCGCGCGCCAACCCCGAATCGACGACGACATCGACGCCCTCGATGGTGAGGCTGGTCTCGGCAATATTGGTCGCCAGCACCACCTTCTGATCACCGGCATCCTTACCGGAAAGCGGCTCAATCGCGCGCTGCTGTTCGTCCATCGATAAATGACCAAACAGCGGGCGCAGGTGAACCCCGCGAATTTTCCTGTCGAGTATCCACTCCGCCAGCGCATCGCTGCAGCGCTGAATTTCACCCTGGCCCGGCAGGAAGGCGAGCACACTGCTTTGCGGATTTTCGTCGAGTGCCTGGCGAATGGTGGCGACCACGCGATCGACGATTCGTTCCCGCGCCTGCCTGGCGCGGCCGTAAATAATGTCCACGGGGTAGGCCCTGCCTTCGCTTTTTACTACCGGCGCATGCGCGAGCACCGTCGACAGCGCATCGCTGTCGAGCGTGGCCGACATGACGAGAATCTTCAGCGGGTTCTGGTTATCCCCGGCGTCGCCCCCAAACAGCGTCCGCCCCTGCAGGCACAGTGCCAGCGCCAGGTCGGAATCCAGGTTACGTTCGTGGAACTCATCGAAGATCACCAGGCCCACGCCTTCGAGGGCGGGGTCGCGCTGCAGCATCCGCGTCAGGATACCCTCGGTGATGACTTCGATTCGAGTATGCCGGCTCGTCTTCGATTCCAGCCGCATACGGTAACCGACGGTTTCACCGGGGGATTCGCCCAGAAGACTCGCCATGCGATACGCGGCCGACCGCGTGGCAATCCGGCGCGGTTCGAGCATCAGTATCCTGCGCCCGGCGAGCCAGGGCTCATCGAGCAGCGCCAATGGCACGATGGTGGTCTTGCCCGCACCCGGCGGCGCCTCGAGCAAGACTTCGTCGCGCACGCACAGGCTCTGCCTGAGGTGCTCCAGGCAATCTTCAATCGGGAGGGGGGGCTGCTTCAAACAGGACCGCCTGTGTTCACTTTGTTCGTTGACGACCCGATGCATAGCCGAACCACTCGAAACATAAAATGGCTCCCGGCACGATGCTCAAGCCCCGCGAAAGCAGATGCATGACCACCGTGATGACTTCGAATTCGCCAAAAAAAATTGGCTCCGGAAAGTGGAGTCGAACCTCTTTTGTCTGATTTTCCTGTTTCCAGGAGATACAACCAAAGGCAATTAAATGCGCCTAAAACAAGGGGTTTCGGGAGATTATCAGGTTTCTCTAATGTTGTCTGTGCTGTATTTGACAGGCTCAGTTTGCTCCATTTTTGCCCCATAGGCACCCCAGGATACAATGCTTTCTACTGCAGAGATCGGTATCTTCCGGCCTATCACCACTCCAGTAACAGATCGGCACACAACGGACGTCTAGCTATCAAGGATGAATCAAATCTCCTCCGATCTGTATCAAGATCACATAGTAATTTCTCTGTAGCCTTATCAATCAGTTAACTTGTTTGGTAGATGCTCGAAATATTTCGCAATATAAAATCAGGGGGGGAGTGTCATGGCAATAGCATCGAAATTGGAAAATTATCTGCACCAGCGAGAGATTGAGTACCAGTTAGTGACTCATTCGCACAGTGAATACAGCATGGAGACAGCAGCAAAGGCCCATGTTCACGGTGATGCCCTGGTCAAGGGGGTGCTGGCAAAGGATGACGACGGCTACCTATTGGTTGTTTTGCCCGCCGACTACCATATTGAACTCGAATCCCTGCACAAATTGCTGGGGCAGGAGGTGGCGATGGTGAGTGAAGCTACCCTGGCGGAGGTCTTTAATGACTGTGAACTGGGAGCGGTGCCGCCCATCGGTATGACCTACGGGATAAAGACAATGTGGGATCCGAAATCCAGCCTTGGCAAACAGGATGAAGTCTTCTTTGAAGCGGCTGATCACCAGTGTCTGGTGCGAATGAGTGGCGTGCAGTTTCACGAGCTAATGGCGCCGGCCGAGCGCGGTGAGTTCAGTCATCACATCTGACCGGCACCTTAGTCTTTCCAGTGATAAAGATTATATTACGCTGAGTGAGGTGTTGGTCGATAAATCCAGACCAGTTCGGATAAAACCAGGCTAGCTAGAGACATCCCGGGTGTCTATCCAGACTTCCCGGGTGTCTGTCCCACCGTTTGCACCGTTTCCGTGGGATCAGCGAATGATCATGCAGCTGCAGGGGAGCGTGTGGCTCACCTTGTATGACACACTGCCGGTGAGTAGTCCTTCAACACCACCAAGGCCGCGACTGCCCATGGCGATCAAATCCACCTGCTCGTGCCGGGCGGCCCCGGCAATTGCGCGCGCCGGGTCACCGTCCAGCAGCGCCAGTTTCGGAGCCGAAACGCCTTTTGCCTCGGCGGTTAGCCGCCCGCGTTCCAGGACTTGTTCACCGATTTCCCTGGATGTCTCCTTCGAGACAACCGGTGGAATGAAGGTGCTGCTCACATGCTCGGCAATCGGATGTCGCTCCGGGTCGAGTTCATCACGGGCACTATCGCTGAGTTGATCCATGTCGATCGAGGCGCGGAGCTTTTCGAGCGACGGGCCGCGCCATGTCACGTACAGCAATTCCAGCTTCGCCCCATACTTGGCGGCAATGTCGCTCGCGAGGTCGACGGCCTTATCTGCCGGCTCCGAACCATCTGTCGGCACCAGGATACTCTTGATCCCGTCGAGTGACGGTTGCTCGTCGCTACGGTGTACCGTTACACAGGAACAGGTAGCAAGGTGGAACACCTTGTGCGAAACGCTTCCAAGAATAAGCCCCTTGAGCTCGCTGAATCCGCGGTTGCCCATGACGATAAGATCCGCAGACCTTTGCTTTGCATGATGGAGAATAGTTTCGCCCGCCTCGCCAAAATCGATAGCGGTCTCGACTCGGCTCACGCCCTTGCTTTCGGCTTGCTCGTGCGCATCGCGCAGGAGCATACGGCCCATGTATTCCAGGACCCGGAGGTGTCGTGACTGGTGAACGTCGACCCCGGTCTCCTGG
>JAAEPH010000041.1 GCA_024232855.1 Gammaproteobacteria bacterium | reverse complement strand
ATTGATTTCACCGCTGCAGGGATAACGTTCGATACGCTCATCCACCATCTCCGCAAGCCCGCGATCCTGTACGCACATCATTTCACTGATCAACAGCCACGGAATCATGCCGCTGTCGCAATAGCCAAACTCGCGGAAGTAGAAGATAGGCGGACTGGACCCTGAGCAGCTTCGGTCTGATCACCCAGTAAATCTTGATTGTCTCGAAATGATCGTAGACATACGACAGGTCCCATCTGCGCGCCCCCTGGTAAAGGCCCTCCGCTGATATGACAATATTATTGGCATCGGTATTCAGGTAATTCTGCCTGAAGTATTTGGGCCGATCGGAAATGTTGACGATATCCGGATGCTTCAGGAAGAACCTTCTTTCCAGGGTCTTGGGATCGGGCCCGCTCTTTGCATCGCCGCGAAGTAGTGGTTTGCCGTTGGGGAAGCGAACTCCCTTGCCGGGGACCAGGGGATAGTAGTATCCCGCTTCAGACAGGAGGCCCCGGTTTTTGGTAATAATCGATTGCAGGGTAGTCGAGCCGCATTTTGGCCAACCGATGTGAAGGTGCAGTGTCTTGGACATGATCGTGCGTGTTTGCCTGAAATCGTTATGAAACAAAGCCGTTAATTATAAGCCTTTGCCCTGGTATCTCAAACACGAAGCCATTCTCTTTTACGGATGGCTTTTGGCGCGTTGCACATGTTGGCGGCCGGCATCAGGCGCCGTTTGCGGGGCCTCTTCAACTATTGTCACCGACACTCCGACTTATCATCATTGTTTTGGTCGGGCTGGACTGGAAAAAGGCGCAATAATTGTGCAATATCCCCTGCTCGGTCGGCGCTTGGGCTGGCAATCGAAGGATCCATCACATTTACGGAGATAAGGGTCGACATGGCCAAAACTTTAATTGATTCTGACCTGGCTTCGTTCCAACCGGTGTTTCTGATCTGTTCGGAACGCTCGGGTTCAAATCTGATACGCTCCATGCTCGATGCGCATCCGCGGGTCTTTGCGCCGGCTTCGTTTCACATCGGGCGGCATATTGGCCGTCATTTTCATCGCGTGGGTCCGCTGACCGCATCGAATCCGAGATGGGACATTGTGATCGAAGAGATCGGTAAACGTGTCGACCGTCACGTGGGTAGCGAGCAGGCGGCCCGGGTCAAATCCCTGCTCAACGAAACTGAATTGTCACACTTCGGAGATGTGCTGAGAGTTGTTTACGGCGCGCTGATTGACCCGGCGGATGGCATTAAATACGTTTTTGTGAAAGAGAACCATATCCACGAACAGGCTTCCTTTCTGCTTCACTATTTTCCCGATGCGAAGTTCGTTTTCCAGGTACGGGATCCGAGAGATTATTTCGCCTCGGTCAAAGCGATGAAAGAAGGCTGGTTGCGAAACAAGTACGGTTCGACGCGCGTCGCCATGAGTATCTGGCGAGACGACCAGCTCGGTGGGCTCAACCTGCTCGGGCACCTCGGCCCTGAACGCGTATACTTTCAGAGGTATGAAGACCTGATCGCCGATCCGGAATCGGTGTTGACCGGGTTGTGCCAGTTCCTTGACCTCGAGTTCGATGCGGAAATGCTGGCCTACCATCGGCGCGACAGTACTCGTAAAATGGCTGGTAAACTGGATGCCTGGTCCAACCTCGCGCGCCCCGTGATGTCGGATAACGCAAACAAGTACCGCAAGGTATTGTCGTCCGGCTCGATTCGAATGGTGGAAACCTGGCTTGGCGACCTGATGAAGTTTTTCGACTACCCGCTCGAGTTTCCTGAGAGGAAGGTTCCGAAATTCTGGCCCACGATCTGGCCGCAACTGCTTGAACCGATCGAGCGCTATGCCAACGGAGACAAGTCACCATTTTACAGCGCTCAGGGCGTTGGTTTTCTGCGGCGATTGTCTTCGAAGTGCCCACCGCTGAAAGCGCGTTACGCAGAGGGCCAAACCGATGATGCCGATGAGTCCACCCGATGAGTGGGAATGAAGTGCGTTCCGTTCGCAGTCTCGGCGAACGTTTTTTGTCGAGCCTGAGGGATTATCCGGATAACCCGGCATTGGAGGTCGATGGTCGAGTACTGAGCTACCGGGAACTGTATAGTGTGGCGCAGCCCATCGCCGAGCGCCTGGAGCAGCGGCCTTCCTCGCCCCGGCGCAGCGCGGTCCTGGTTTCCCGATCCATGGCCAGCTTCGTCGGAATCCTGGCCGCCGCGCTGGCCGGGCATGCCTATGTTCCGATAAATTCGGGATTTCCGAGAGACAGGCAGGCGACGATTCTCGCCAGGTCCCGGGCGACCTCCCTGGTATGCGCGGCTGGCGATCTTGACTCTGCGCGAGCTATCGTCGAATCCGAACAATCGGGCAGCTCGGATAATCCGTGCACGGTGATCGGAGTGGACGAGGGTGGCCCGGTCACCGGCGAAGGCTTTGAATCGGTGGAGCAGATAGCGAATCTCGATGAGGACGGGGAAGATCTCGCCTACATCATGTTTACTTCGGGAAGCACCGGTGTTCCCAAGGGCGTGCCGATCACGCAGGCCAACATTTCGGCCTACCTGGAATCTGTCTGCTCGATTCTGGACATCCGACCGGGTGATCGGTTTTCGCAAACCTTCGAGTTGAGCTTCGACTTTAGCGTGCACGATCTCTGGGCATGCTGGTCCAATGCCGGCTGCCTGGTTGTCGCCCAACTTCAGGATTTACTCGAGCCCGAGAAGTACCTGAAACGAAATGCGATCACCTGTGTCGCCATGGTTCCGTCTTTGGGGCGAAAGATACAGCAGGGCGGCAAGTTGAAACAGGGCACTTTTTCACGGATACGCAATACCGTGTTCGGGGGAGAGGCCCTGCCAGCCGACCTGGCGCTAGACTGGCTGGCCGCCGCGCCGGACTCGCTGGTGGAAAACTGGTATGGACCGACGGAAGCGGCGGTATTATGTACGCGGTTTGGCTGTACCAACGACTCGCTGAGTCATGTCGGTTCGGGCGAACTTGCGCCGATTGGGAATCCGTTTCCGGGCATGAAGGTACGGCTTGTCGAAGAATCCGGTTGCGTTGTTGACGACAGTGAGGTCGGCGAACTGCTGCTTGCCGGCCCGCAGGTTATGCCCGGCTATCTCGAGGCGCCGGAACTTGACGAACAGAGTTTCAGGGTGCTGGATGATGGCGATCGATACTATCGCACGGGCGATCTCGCCAGGTACGACGACCAGGGAATTTTACGCTACGTGGACCGCATCGATAACCAGGTGAAGGTGCGCGGATTCAGGATCGAACTCGGCGAAATCGAAGCGGCCCTGCGATCATTGCTGCCCTCCAGGAATATCGTGGCGACTCCCTATCCCGCGGGCTCGACCAATCCGGAAAACATTGTCGCGGTTGTCGAAGGCGGGGTCGACGCGGTTACCGAGGTGATCGCTGGAATGCGAAACCTGGTTCCGGGATACATGGTTCCGGCCTGCCTGCTTTCGATAGAGCGGGTGCCGATCAACGTGAACGGGAAATTCGATCGCAAGGCTGTAGACAGCTTTGTCTCAGACAAGCTGGGCCAGGGTGCTATCGAGCAAGCCCTGGATGCGCACACGCAACAGGATTCGGTCGAAAAGCCTGATACCGACTCGCCCGTAGACATCGAGGCTTTGCTGGAGCTGGTTGAGACGATTACGCCCGGTCTGGATCGAAATCGTACTGTCGAATCACCGTCCCTGTTCGAGGCGGGTATGGATTCGATGGGTTTCATGGGTTTCACGCTGGCGCTCGAGCAACGCCACAAGATCGAAATTACCCAGGAGGATGTTGCCATCCTTTCGCGCCTGTCCTTGCCCCAGATGGTCGATGCCCTGAACGGCAGGCAGGAATTTGAGCACTTGCGCACCGGGCATCAGTTCCGGGCTTTACGGGCGCACCAGTTTCTCGACGAATTTGCCGAATTCGTTCTTGCGCAGGACAGGCCGCTGGTCCTGCTGCTGGGGTCGTCGGGCTTGTATCGCGGTTTCGATACCGCGATTTTCGACCACGAATATCACGAGTTGACGGGTCGACAGATTCGATCCGTGAACATCGGATTGCCTGCGCTCAGCATGGAGGGGTTGGCCAAGGTCTGGGAATTCGTACGCGATACCTGCAGGGAGTTGGAGGCCGACGTGGAATGTGCCGTGATCGAATTCGATCCGATGCTGGTCTGTAGCATACCTCCGGCCGGCGACCTGGACGTGGTGAAGGATCGTCAAAGCGGGAAATCCCTGCTCGGTTTAACCCGGGAGTTGCAGGAAGACTTTGCGTGGCTGCCCGAGCGAGCGGGAAGCGTTCGATTCAATACCGACGGCAAGGTCGTCGGACTCCCCAACTGGCAGCGCATGCGCAATACCGAGATCATACAAACCTACCGGGGACGGCTGGCGCTGGATGACGATCTGCTGGCGTCGTGGGTTCGCGGCGCGCGCGCTGTTGGTGAGGTTGCCAGCCATTCCGTCGGGTTTGTGCAGCCGCTTGCAGAACCGCGAGTCAATCGATTCCTGCCGTGGACCCGTCCGTCTGCGCTGGATCAATGCCTCATGGGCCTCGAACGGCTCGCATCCATTTCAATCGAGAACCGATTTTACTTCGACCTGGACCGGGAGGATTTTCAGACGCTGAATCACGTCAATCCGCAACAGGGAACCAGAAAATTTTCGACCCAGATTGCCCAACTGGCCGCACCCCGGAAGTAACACAAGGCGGCCCTGTAACGACTACAACACCAGGGTTAGAACAAACCGTAACCGTACTTCAGGCTCAGCGGAAAAGTGGTATACGTGGCCACCAGGCGCTCGCGCCAGTGCCTGCGGTGACGCCACCCGTCTGATGGGATGATTGTTGTTTCAGAGGGCATGGCGGACAGGATTTTTTCGTTGGCGGGAGGAAACAGGTGCTGGCGGCGCCAGGATATCTCGTATTGCTTGGCGGCGATCGGTTGTGGAAACGATCCGGCTTCGCCGGCGTGCTCCAGTATCAGTTCCAGGTACTTTTGCGGCTGCCTGGTGAAGTCCTCGTAACGCAACGTGATGAATTCGATACCGGGAATATTGTCGAATTGCCTCAGTTCCAGTTGTCTTTTCCTCCATCGTTCGGCTGACTTCCGTGCCATGCCGAAATCGTCGTTGCGTTTAACCCAGCTAACCGCGATCGCACGCGGATCGCGAACCAGGTTAACCAGCACCAGATCGAGATCCCCTGTGAGGGAAAGGGCTGCCGCGATTTCAGGGGATTTGGACGAATCGACGACAACCGAAGCGTCTACGGCTTTGGCAGCCGCGTGGTACAGGGCGGACATTCGTTGTAGAAAATCCCTGTTCTGCTCTGCAAGCCGGGTTCTGTCCGATTGCCGTGTCCAGTCGGCTTTGCGGTACTGACGGCGAAAGACTCTTAGTCCTTTTGATAGTTGATCGAGCCCGGTTTGCACGGAGTCTCCATAAAGGGAAGCCAGAGCGATACCCCAGAATGGGCAATCCGGAACCGAAGATCCACAACTACAGGGCGCATTGGTGCGTACTGCCGCGGCCAGGTCGCGTATTTGTCCGAGATTGGCAACGGGGTGACGTTGGGATAGCAGCAATGAAAGCAAGGTGCTACCGGTACGTCCCGATCCGGCAATGTAAATAACCTTCATATCGACTTCTCAGTAATCATCGATCCGCGACCATAGCGACCATTCTTATGGCAGGCTTCCAGGTGGATTCTATCGAAATGGTCAAATTCGATCCCTGTGCCGTTGAAATATCGCTTCGTAGCCTGCCATTGGCTAGCCCGGAAAATTCACACTAATGCACGATCTCGCTTGTCTATTGATTCCACAAGAAATATTCCCTCAGTCGCTCGTAATCGCTGATACGAGACTTTTTCGGGAATTTCCTTGTGAAATCCCATTTCTCTTCAAAAAAAATGGCCTGCGCGATATTCGCGCAAATTTATGAAATTTCCGGGCTAGATAAAGGCTGAGTTTTTTCATGAATTCCAGTTTAACAACCGTCACTACACATCCCTTTGCCGTCAAAGGTCATGGTGCGTCCGCTCAGAGGGACGTGTACGGGTATCTTCACCAGCTTGCTGAATTCGTCGACGCGGGTGCCCTTGATGACTTCTCCGCCCTTGGTGGAGGGCTGGTTCGCATGTGAGACGATGACCGAGGTCGGTTTTACCATCTTGTTGACGACCCATGCCGCCTCGCTCGGGCCGGTGGTAAAGGTGTCGCCGATATTGATGACCATCAGCTTTGCCTTGTAGTGGCCTTTGACGACGGTCTTCTGTTCGGCGGTAATTCCGGTATCGCCTGAAAGGTAGACGACCAGTCCGTTGGAGAAGGTCAGCACGTAACCGGTGGGCGGGCCGGCATAGGCGGTCAGCCCGGCGGCGTCGAGCATGTCACCGAGTTCACCACCGATCATTTTGCCGCTGATTCCGTTGGAGTGGGCCGCGGGTACGGTCGTGATCTTGACTCCGCCGATCATGTGCGAAGCGCCGAAACGGACCAGTTTCGATTTCTTGGGATCGCCGCCGAGGGCCTTGAGTTTGCCGGCAAAAAACTTCGGCATTTCACTGCCGGTCACAATCGTTGCTTCCTTGGCCAGCGCGATGTTGACCGCGTTGGTGTTCGGCAGCACCTTGACCGGGAACTTGGTGCTCTTGCAATCGCCATCACCGGGAGCCTTGATGTGCTTGTCGCCGACGTGATCGCCGTGCATGTGGCTGACGAGTACGGCGTCGATCTTGCCCAGCCGGGGATCCTCCGCGCCCGCGACGGTGCGGCCCGGATCGTAAAGTACACGCGTGCCGTCGGGATCCTCGAGGATGAGCGCGCGGTCGAGCTGGCAGAATTCCCCCTCCTGGCTTCCGAGCGGGGTGATCTTGACGTCCGCCGAGGCGACTGGATGAAACATCAGGCCAGCCAGTAAAATGGCAAATAATCCGCTGAGGGTGTTACGTTCTTTCATCGATGGCTCCTTGGTTTTTCTTTTCTGCTTGAATTGACTGTAAATTCGGAAACCGCGGCAGGCATTACTGCGCGCGACTGATCAGGTCGAGAATTTCATCCCGGCGTTGTTCCATCAGCGCCGTATTGGCGCGGGTTTCGACATTCATGCGCAGTAGCGGTTCGGTGTTGGAAGCGCGCAGGTTGAATCGCCATTCGCCGAAATCCATGCTGACACCATCGGTGCGATCGATTTCGTGCGGAAGGCTGGCGTAATGTGTCTCTACGCGTTTGATGGCAACATCCGAATCGGCGACCTGGGTATTGATTTCACCACTGCAGGGGTAACGCTGTATGCGTTCGTCGACCATCTCGGCGAGGCCACGATCCTGAATCGACATCATTTCGCTTATCAACAGCCACGGAATCATGCCGCTGTCGCAGTAGCCAAATTCGCGGAAGTAGTGGTGGGCGCTCATTTCGCCGCCGTAGATACCGTTTACGGCGCGCATGGTTTCCTTGATAAACGCGTGCCCGGACTTGCTCTGCACGGCTTCACCGTTATTGGCCTCGACCAGTTCGATGGTATTCCAGGTCAGGCGCGGGTCGTGCACGATGCGCTGGCCCGGGTTTAGCTGCAACAGCTGTACACCGAGCAGGCCGACGAGGTAATAGCCCTCGATGAAGCGGCCATTGTGATCGAACAGGAAGCATCGATCGAAATCACCGTCCCAGGCGACGCCGAGGTCGGCACCGTGCTGTCTGATCGCGTCAATGGTCGCGCCACGGCCTTCCGGCAGCAGCGGGTTGGGGATACCGTTGGGAAAAGTGCCGTCGGGCTCATGATGGATCTTGATGAATTCGAAGGGCAGGCGCTTTTCGAGCAGGTCGATAACCGGCCCGGCCATGCCGTTGCCGGCGTTGACCACGATCTTGAGCGGCTTGAGCTTATCGATATCGGCGATGTAACCGAGCAGGTGGTCGACGTAATCGTTGGACAGGTCGGTGGGGATGACATTGCCCTTGCGCGTTGCCGGGCTGAAGGATTCTTCCTCGGCGATACGGCGAATATCGACGAGGCCGCTATCGGCGCTCAGCGGTTTTGCGGATTCGCGCACAAACTTGAGACCGTTGTAATCGACCGGGTTATGGCTTGCGGTAATCATGATGCCGCCACCGAGTTGCAGGTGGAAGGCGGCAAAGTAGACCTGCTCGGTGCCGCACAGGCCGAGGTCGAGCACGTCGACGCCGCTGTCGGTAAGTCCGCTGGTGAGCGCTGCAAACAGCGAATCGCTGCTCAGGCGCACGTCGCGCCCGACCGCCACCCGGTCGGGTTTGATAAATTCGGCATAGGCGCGGCCGACGCGGTAGGCGATTTCCTCGTTTAGTTCACTCGGCACCTTGCCACGCGCATCGTACGCCTTGAAACAGGTTATGGTTTTACTCATGCAGACTCCTTTTGTGATTCCGGGCTTTGCAGGATGGGCTTCAGGTATTGCCCGGTATAGGATCGATCCACCATCGCGACCTGCTCCGGCGGACCGGCGGCGATGATTTCACCGCCCTTGTCACCGCCCTCGGGGCCGAGGTCGATGATCCAGTCGGCGGTCTTGATCACGTGCATGTTGTGCTCGATCACGGCGATGGTATTGCCGTGATCGCGCAGCCGATGCAACACGCCGAGCAATTGCTCGACGTCGTGAAAATGCAGGCCGGTAGTGGGTTCGTCGAGAACATAGAGCGTGCGCCCGGTATCGCGCTTGGACAGTTCGCGTGACAGCTTGATGCGCTGCGCCTCGCCGCCGGAAAGCGTGGTTGCGTTCTGCCCCAGCGTGATATAACTCAAACCTACGTCCATCAATGTGTCGAGCTTGCGCTTGATCACCGGTATCGCGCTGAAAAACGTGGTCGCGTCCTCCACCGTCATCGCCAGTACCTGGTCGACTGATTTTCCCTTGTAGGTGATATCCAGGGTTTCGCGGTTGTAGCGCTTGCCCTTGCAGATGTCGCAGGTGACGTAGACGTCCGGCAGAAAGTGCATTTCCACCTTGGAGACGCCGTCGCCCTGGCAGGCTTCACAACGCCCACCCTTGACGTTAAAGCTGAAGCGGCCCGGTTTATACCCGCGCGAACGCGCCTCCTGGGTGCCGGCGAAGAGTTCGCGTATCGGCGTGAACAGGCCGGTATAGGTTGCCGGGTTGGAGCGTGGCGTGCGCCCGATGGGACTCTGGTTGATATCGATGACCTTGTCGAGCTGATCAAAGCCGCTACAACTCTGGTAGTCGCCGGCGCTGAAGTTGCTGCCATAGATTTCGGTCGCGGCCAGTTTGTAGAGGGTTTCATTGATCAGGGTCGATTTCCCCGACCCCGATACCCCGGTAATGCAGGTGAACAGGCCGACCGGAAGTTCCAGTGTTATCGACTTCAGGTTGTTGCTGCTGGCGCCGTTGATGCGAATCATGTTGCGCTTGTCGGCAGGCCTGCGTTTTCGCGGAATCTCGATCTCACGCGCGCCGCTCAGGTACTGGCCGGTGACCGAATCGGCGTTTGCGGCTATTTCGCTGGCGGTCCCGGTTGCGACAATCTCACCGCCGTGTACCCCGGCGCCGGGTCCGATGTCGACGATGTGGTCGGCCGCGTGAATCGCGTCTTCATCGTGTTCGACCACGATCACGGTATTGCCGAGGTCGCGTAGAAAGGTCAGGGTTTGCAGCAGGCGTTCATTGTCGCGCTGGTGCAAGCCGATCGACGGCTCGTCGAGGATATACATGACGCCGACCAGGCCGGCGCCGATCTGGCTCGCCAGCCTGATTCGCTGTGCTTCGCCGCCGGAAAGCGTTTCGGCGCTGCGATTCAGGGAAAGGTAGTCCAGCCCGACATTGACCAGGAAACTCAGGCGTTCGCGGATTTCCTTGGTGATCTTGGCGGCGATCTCGCCTTTTTTGCCGCTGAGCTCGAGCTCATTGAAAAACCGCAGGCTCTCGTCTATCGGCAGGCGCGTGATGCTGGCGAGATTGCGCTCGCTCACGAATACGTGACGCGCCGCTTCGTTGAGACGGTCTCCATGACAGCTCTGGCAGGGTTGATCCGACATGAACTTGGCCAGTTCCTCGCGTACCGTGCTGGACTCGGTATCGCGATAACGGCGCTTCAGGTTGGGCAAAATGCCTTCGAACGGATGCTTCTGCACGCGCCGGTCGCCGCGTTCGTTGCGATAGCTGAACCTGACCTCTTCGGGCGAACCCTTGAGGATGACATCCTGTATCGTCTGGTCGAGCTGCCCGAAGGGCATTTCCACGTCGAAGTGGAAATGTGCCGCGAGCGATTGCAGCATCTGGAAATAGTAGCCATTGCGCCGATCCCAGCCGCGAATTGCGCCGCCGGCCAGGCTCAGTTCGGGTGACTTGACCACCAGCCTGGGATCGAAGAACTGCATGGTGCCTATGCCGTCGCAATCCGGGCAGGCGCCGACCGGACTGTTGAAGGAGAACAGGCGCGGCTCGAGCTCGCTGATCGAGTAGCCGCACTCGGGGCAGGCGAAATTGGCGGAAAAACGCATTTCCTCGAAATCCGAGTCGGCATCGAGCGCGGTGATCTTAATGATGCCGTCGGCGAGGTGCAGGGCGGTTTCGATCGACTCGGCGAGGCGCAGCTTCAGATCGGGCCGCACCTTGAAGCGATCGACGACCACGTCGATATTGTGCTTCTTGCGCAGTTCGAGTTTTGGAGGATCGTCGACCTCGCACAGTTCGCCATTGACGCGGGCGCGAATAAAACCCTGTTTCTGCAGGCTCTCAAAAAGCTGTACGTGTTCGCCCTTGCGATTGCTGATCACCGGCGCCAGCAGCATCAGGCGTTTGTCCGGCGGCAACACCAGTACCTGGTCGACCATTTGGCTTACCGTGCTGGCTTCCAGCGGCAGATCGTGGGTCGGGCAACGCGGCGTGCCGACGCGCGCATACAGCAGGCGCAGGTAGTCGTAGATCTCGGTGATCGTACCCACGGTAGAGCGCGGGTTGTGCGAGGTGGTTTTCTGTTCGATCGAAATCGCCGGCGACAGCCCCTCGATGTGATCGATATCGGGCTTTTCCATAACCGACAGAAACTGACGCGCATAGGTCGATAACGACTCGACGTAACGCCTTTGACCCTCGGCAAATATGGTATCGAAGGCGAGCGAGGATTTACCCGAGCCCGATAAACCGGTAATCACGATCAACTTGTCGCGCGGTAAGCTGATATCGATATTCTTGAGATTATGGGTGCGCGCACCGCGTATTGTGATTGATTCCATTGCCAGCGATCGGTGAACCCAAACCGGAAATTATAACGACTTGGGAAAAACTTTTCGCGCTTTGTCCGTAATTATTAACCCGGGTGGGATAAATCGTTCTGATCGGTTCCCATCCACGGATCGAATCGTTAGAATCGCGCCTTCGTTCGCGCCATTCCCCGGGCCAATGTTAGAAACCGAAAAGAAAGCCGCTTTTTCCCTCGCGCTGGTGTACGCCCTGCGCATGCTCGGCCTGTTCATGATCTTGCCGGTGTTCAGCCTGCACGCCGATGATTACAGCGGCGCCACCCCGATGCTGACGGGGCTTGCGATCGGTATCTATGGCCTCACCCAGGGATTGTTCCAGCTGCCGTTCGGCTACCTGTCCGACCGTTTCGGGCGTAAAACGATTATCGTCATCGGTTTGCTGATCTTCTGCGCCGGCAGCATGGTTGCCGCCGAGGCGGAATCGATCACCGAGGTGATCGCGGGGCGTGCGCTACAGGGCCTCGGCGCCATCGCGGCCGCGGTGATGGCGCTGGCGGCCGACCTGACCCGGGAAGAGGTACGTATCCGTATCATGGCCATCATCGGCATATCGATCGGCGCCAGTTTCATGATTTCGATGGTGCTCGGACCGGTTATCGCGGCCGAGTTCGGCCTGCGCCTTCTCTTCTGGATGACCGCCGCGCTTGCGCTGCTGGGTATCCTCGTAATCGTCTTCATCACCCCGCAACCGCCACGCCAGGGCTTCCATCGTGATGCGCAGTTGTCGGTAAAAGATATCGGTAACATCCTCGGTAATTACGAGCTGCTCAAGCTCGGTTTCGGTGTATTCGTACTGCACCTGGTGCTGGCCGCGACTTTCGTGGTGTTTCCGCTGGTACTGCTGCAAAACCTGATGGTAGAGGAGGCGTTGCACTGGCGTACCTACCTGCCGGTATTCGTACTCTCCGTGCTATTTCTGCCGCCGATGATCATCGTCGCCGAGAAGCTGCGCAAGGCTCAGGCTGTCTTCCTGTTGGCCATCGCCATGCTGGTGGCCGCCGAATTCGGACTTGCCTGGAGCGACTCTTATGGCGCGGCCTTCACCATGCTGGTGCTGTTTTTCGGCGCCTTCAATTTTCTCGAGGCGATGTTGCCGGCCAGTGTTGCGCGGATTGCCCCGGCTGATATGAAGGGTACTGCAATGGGTCTGTTTTCGAGTGCGCAGTTTCTCGGCGCTTTTTGTGGTGGCCTGGTAGGGGGCATGTTGCTCGCCTCGGGTGATTATAAGACGACCTTCACCGTGCTGGCCGCTATTATCTGCGCCTGGTTTGCGTTGGCCCTGACGATGAAGGCGCCGCGTTACCTGAAATCAAAAATCGTGTCGTTGAAGGATCTCGAACGGGATGACATCGCGCATTTCGTCGAGCGCGCCACGGCAATTTCCGGGGTGCGGGAGGTCTCGGTGTACGAGATCGACCGCGTCGCCTACCTCAAGGTCGACCGCAGCTTCAACGACGGCGACCTGCAAATCCTGCTCTCCAGCCACCCCTGACCAGCAATCAAATCGTGATCTCCGCGAAAGCGGCGATCTCACAAAAACGCGCGTTAAAAAATCTACCATCAACGGCCACGCCTTTAAAGTGCTCCGGGCTTACAGCATTGTTCCTTCGAGGTACCCACCGATGTTAAAGGGGAAGCTGAAGGCAAGCCGGTCCTGAATACCCGGGGGCATGGGTCCGCGCTTCGAGGGGGACAGACCGAAGTCTGTCCCCGAGGGTTTCTGGACGACGGTTTGAAAATTTAAGTTGCATTTGAAAACTGGATGCGTATGATCCGTCCTACAGACTGACGGTCTGTAGGGAGCCTGGGGATCCGGGCAAAGGAAAATGTTCAACTGGAACTGAACCGTTACAAGGAGTAACTATGAAAACCTTCACTACTATGGCAGCGCTCGCTGCATTCGTTGTTTCATCCATCGCTGCGGCCGCTCCGGTCAATATCAATACCGCCAGTGCTTCGCAAATTGCGGAAGCCCTGAACGGCATTGGATTGAGCAAGGCGCAGGCCATCGTCGACTATCGTGTGGCATATGGTCTCTTCAGCCGGGCTGATGAAATCGTGTTTGTTCGTGGTATCGGCGAGTCAACCTATGAAAACAACAAGAGCGACATTCTTGTTAAGTAAATAGGACTCAGGGACGAATGTTCGGCAGGGACGCCGACTCGCAACGCAACAACAACCAGAGCAGGGAGCTAAGCCATGGGAAATGGAATCAACAAGGCTGTCATCGTCGGCACATTGGGGATGGATCCGGAGATCAGGTATGCGCAAAACGGTAACGCGGTGGTCAACGTCAGCGTCGCCACCAACGAGTCCTGGAAGGATCGTGAAACCGGGGAAGCGCAGCAACGCACCGAGTGGCACCGCATCGTGATGTTCGGTAAGCTGGGTGAAATCGCGTCGCAATATTTGAAAAAAGGCGAGCAGGCTTATTTCGAAGGCAGGATCAGGACCAACAAGTGGCAGGATGAAAGCGGTAACGATCGCTATACCACGCAGATCATCGCCAATGAGATGCAGATGCTGGGTCGACGCGCCGACGCCGAACAGGCGGGTTAAACATTAACCCGGCGACAATATATATCGTCGCCGGGTGAATAATCTCTCTCGCAT
>JAAEPH010000040.1 GCA_024232855.1 Gammaproteobacteria bacterium | reverse complement strand
GGGTGTCATGGTATGCGCATTTATACAAGCAACTAGGCTTGTTGCAGCTCTGACTGCTAAATTCCCTTGCGATAGCTCTATTGTGAAGGCAGCAGGAAAGCGTAGTGCGGGAAAGCCGCATGCTGCGTTTGACGAGGGGGGGCAGGTTTCGCCTGGCCCCTACTCTACCGCTCCCCGCGTCTCCGCGAGAACCTTTTTGAGTAGCCCTGCATCGTGGACCCGCGGGCAAAGGTTCAGTCGTCGGGGAACTGCTCAACGTGCTCCGCGGCGAGACCGGCATCGTACCAGTCGGCGCGGTCTCGCCAGAAGATGTTGTCATCAGGCTCGATGCCGGGAGGTTCACTCAGGGAACCCGCGGGGATGATGAGGCGACCGCTTTTGAGACTGGTGTAGGGCACCAGCGAGCCGCAATGGGTGCAGAAAGCCTTGGAAATGACGCCCTCCCGGTCCGGTATGTAGCGCTTCACCAGGTCTTCGCCGGCCAGCCATTCGAGGCGGTCCTCGGTGGTGAAGATATTGGCGGCATGCGCCGTTCCGGTGGAACGCCGGCACTGGCTGCAATGGCACAGGTGGAACACGTCGAAGGGCCCGGTGACCCGGTACTGAACCCTGCCGCAGAGGCAGGTGCCCTGGATCGGTTTGCTCATGTTGATTTCCTCGCTATCGTTGGCTTGCTATCAATCGGTCGATGACGTCGTCGAAATGGCGCTCGTGCACATTGGCGAATGCCAGGCGGATAAACTGCTCCTGGTTCGGGCCGAAATAACTGCCCGGCAGACACAGCAGTTCATGATCCTCGACCAGGCGTTTAACGACGTCACGTGCTGCTTCGTCAAAAGGATGCCGGATATAGGCGAAGTAGGCGCCGGCGCTGATGAGCCGGTAGTTCAGGTCGGGGTGTTCGAAGGCTTGCCGGATCAGGATCGCGCGCTGCGCCAGCTCCTCCGACTTTTCCAGTTTCCAGTCGTGCAGATTTTGCAGGCCGTATACCGCGGCGAGCTGACCGGCGTGCGGGGCGCAGATCGCAGTGCAGTCCTGTACCTTGCTGAGTTGCTCGAGCAGGGACTGGCCGCAGGCAACGGCGCCGGTGCGAAACCCGGTGAGGCTGAACACCTTGGAGAAACTGTACAGGTGCACCAGCGTCCCGCGCCAGTCGGCGCGCGCAAACAGCGTATGCGGAGTCTGCTCGATAGCGATGAAGTCGCGATAGGTTTCATCCATGATTAGAGCCAGTCCGTGCTCGCGCGCCAGCTCGAAAAATGCCTCGATGCAGGCGCGGCTGTATATGGCGCCGCTGGGATTGTTAGGGGTCACCAGCAGCAACGCGCGCGTGCGTTCGTTGATCAGCGCTCGCGCTTCGGAAGCATCGGGCATCGCGGTTTCGGCGTTGAACGACAGGTAGCGCGGCGTGACGCCGCGCGTGGATAGCCACATCTGGTGATTGAAGTAACAGGGCAGGGGCACGATCACTTCGTCGCCGGCCTGGCACAGGCTGTCGATGACCGAGCAAAACGCCTGGTTACAGCCCGCCGTGATTAGTATATCGTCGGCATCGACCGCCCCCCGGTAGCGCTCGCTGATGTTCCGCGCGAGTGCCTCGCGCAGGGGGGGGATACCGCAAATATCGGTATAGGTCGCGCCCTCGCCGGCCTTGATGGCGTCGCCGAGATAGTCCCTGAGCGGTTGCGGCGGCAGGTGCGCCGGTACCGCCTGGCACATGTCGATGAGGTTAGCGGAACGTGGATCCCGTACCCAGGACCAGGCTTCGGCGATAGGCGCGGACGCGCAATCGAGCACGTTCGGATTAAAATTCATGGCTTTCTACAGTTGGTTTAGGTCGATGTTAGTGAATTCCGGCGTTCCTTACCAGCGTCAATCGGCTATGTCATAATCGACGATCGGATAAACAGCGAGACAAGCAATGAAATACCTACACACCATGGTCGCGTGCATGACCTGAACGCCTCGCTCGGGTTTTATCGTGACCTGCTGGGCCTGGTTGAGACCGATCGCTACGAGAGCGCGGAAGGCCAGTTCACGCTGGTTTATCTGGCCGCCCCGAGGGATCTCGAACAGGTTGAGGCAGAACGAGCGCCGGTGCTCGAGTTGACCTATAACTGGGATGGCGAAGTCTACCAGGGCGGGCGCAATTTCGGGTATCTGGCTTACGAGGTCGACGACGTCTACAAGTTGTGCCAGAAGGTAATGGATGCCGGCATTACCATCAACGTGCCGCCGCGCGACGGGCACATGGCGTTTTTCCGCTCTCCCGACAATATTTCCATCGAGCTGCTGCAAAAAGGCGACTCGCTGCCGCCCGCGGAACCCTGGGTTTCGATGCCTACGTCGGGGGAGTGGTAACGCCCCGCGGAGGTCAACAGCAGGGAGCGGAACTATTGCCGCAGCGCGGGATCGACGCCGACGAATTTCCAATAAAAAAGGCCAGATAGGGGGATATGGGGTATCCCCGTTACCTGGCCCAAGGTTACAACCGAAGAGCGCGTGTAACACAAATTCGGTGGAACTGACCGGCGATATGATTAATCCCAGTTCAGTGCGCCTCCCGTCTGGTACTCGGTGACGCGGGTTTCAAAAAAGTTTTTCTCCTTCTTCAAATTTGCCTGTTCGTCCAGCCACGGCAGCGCGTTTTCCGCACCCGGGAAGGGGATCGCATGGTTCAGGTTGTTGGCGCGGCGGTTGGCGATGAAGCGGAATTGTGCGATATGGTCCTCCGCGCTGTATCCCAGGATCGGATCGGGTAATACGAACTTTGCGTACTGCATTTCCGCGGCTTCGGCTTCATCCCACATTTGCTGGATCTTTTTCGGGTCGAGCTTGACATTTTCTTCCTTCACGATCTGCTTGCAGACGCGGATGCCGAAGGATGCGTGCAGCACTTCATCGCGCATGATGTATTGCAATTGCTCGGCGGTGCCCTTCATAAGGCCACGTCTTTGCAGCGCGAAGATCGGGCTGAAACCGTTGTAAAACCAGACGCCTTCGAACACGCCGGCAAAAAAGATATAGGCGAGCACGAAGTTTTCGAGCTCATCGCGATCATTTAAATCGATGTCGGCGCGCAGCACCGAGGCGAGGCGCTGGTTACACATCTGGATTTTTTGATGGATTTCCGGAACCACGCGGTAGCGGTTGTAAATCTCGCCCTGGTCGAGACCGAGGCTTTCGATGCAGTGCTGGTAAGTCCAGGTATGTACCGCTTCCTCGTAGACCTGGCGCGCCTGGTAAATCTGCAATTCCGGCGCCGACATTTTCTCCATCACCGCGAGCCCGATATTGCGCATTGCGAGAATATCCGATGTCGTCAGGTAAGACAGCACGTTTTCATAGACGTGGCGTTCTTCCAGCGTAAGCTTGTGCTGGTAGTCGTGCACGTCCTGGGTCATGTTGATGTCGAGCGGGGTCCAGTGGTTCTTGTTGGCGTTGAGAAAGTACTCCCAGGCCCAGGGGTACTTGAACGGCGCCAGCTGGTTGATGTCGGTGTGACCGTTGACGACCCGCTTGTCTTCGGCTCTTACCGGTTTGGCCGATACCGGGGGCGCCGTTTCCGCGGGTGTTTGCTCGACTGGCTCTCGGGCTACAGGAGCTTCTTGCTCGGATTCAACCGGCACGGGTTCTGCGACGGATGGCGGTGCATCGATGATCGCTTCCACTGTACGTGGTGCTAGCAGGCTTAAAGGTTCATCCCAATTTAACATCTGTGGCTCCTGTTTCTGTATCTACTGCTAATTACTGACATGCGTCGCAATCCGGGTCGAGGATGGAGCAGACCTTCGGCTCCGGTTCCGCCATCGCCTGGGGTGTCTCGATCGCTGATTTTTCAACCGCGGTCGCGCCCAGCGAGCGCAGGTAATAGGTTGTTTTCAGGCCTCGCACCCAGGCCAGCTTGTAAAGGTTGTCGAGTTTCTTGCCGGATGGTTCGGCCATGTATAGATTGAGCGATTGCCCCTGGTCGATCCATTTCTGGCGGCGCGAGGCCGCTTCGACGAGCCAGCGTGAATCGATTTCGAAAGCCGTCGAATAAATCAGCTTCAGGGGATCCGGAACACGATCGATGCTCTGCACGCTGCCATCGTAGTATTTCAGGTCATTGACCATGACATCGTCCCACAGGCCTTTTGCTTTGAGGTCGTCGACCAGGTAGGGATTGACCACGGTGAATTCGCCGGACAGGTTCGATTTGACGAACAGGTTCTGGTAGATCGGTTCGATCGACTGGCTGACACCGCAGATATTTGAAATCGTCGCGGTCGGCGCGATCGCCATGGTATTCGAATTACGCATGCCGCTGGTGACGACACGTTGACGCAGGCTTTCCCAGTTCATGCGCGAGCTTTCGTCCTGTTGCAGGTAGTCGCCGCGGACTTCGCGCAGCTTCGCGACCGAGTCGATCGGTAGTATGCCCTGGCTCCAGAGTGATCCCGGGTAGCTGGAATAGGTGCCGCGTTCCTCGGCGAGCTGGGTCGAAGCCTGGATCGCGTAATAGCTCACTGCTTCCATTGATTGGTCGGCAAATTCGATCGCACCCTCCGAGGCATAGGGAATATGTTGCTTGTAGAGCGCGTCCTGGAATCCCATCACCCCAAGCCCGACCGGTCGATGGCGCAGGTTGGAGGTGCGCGCCTGCGGTACGCTGTAGTAGTTGTAATCGATGACATTGTCGAGCATGCGCATCGCGGTATTGATGGTGCGCTCGAGTTTTTCGAGATTGAGACCGTTTTCATCGACGTGCTGGGGCAGGTTGACCGAGCCGAGGTTGCAAACTGCAATTTCGTTATCCGAGGTGTTTAGCGTAATCTCGGTACACAGGTTTGACGAGTGCACGACCCCGCTATGCAATTGCGGCGATCGAATATTGCAGGGATCCTTGAAGGCAATCCAGGGGTGGCCGGTCTCGAACAGCATGCCGAGCATCTTGCGCCACAGGTCGAGCGCCTTGATGCGCCGAAAGGTTTTGATTTCACCGCGATCAGCCTTTTCTTCGTAGGCGACGTAAGCGGTTTCGAACTCGTCGCCGTATAAATCGTGGAGTTCGGGAACCTCGCAAGGCGAGAACAACGTCCACTGTCCTTCCTCGGCGACCCGTTTCATGAACAGGTCGGGAATCCAGTTGGCGGTATTCATGTCATGGGTACGGCGCCGTTCTTCGCCGGTGTTCTTGCGCAGGTCGAGAAAATCCTCGATATCGACATGCCAGGTTTCCAGGTAGGCGCACATTGCCCCCTTGCGTTTGCCGCCCTGGTTGACCGCGACGGCGGTATCGTTGGCAACCTTGAGGAAAGGCACCACGCCCTGTGATTTACCATTGGTGCCCTTGATGTGGGAGCCCATGCCGCGCACCCGGGTCCAGTCGTTGCCGAGCCCGCCGGCAAACTTGGAAAGCATCGCGTCATCCTTGATGGCGCTGAAGATGCCATCGAGGTCATCCGGCACCGTCGTCAGGTAACAACTGGATAGTTGCGGACGCAACGTGCCCGAGTTGAACAGGGTGGGGGTGCTGCTCATGAAGTCGAAAGACGACAACAAATTGTAAAACTCGATGGCGCGCTCTTCGCGCTGGACCTCATTGATTGCCAGTCCCATGGCGACACGCATGAAAAACGCCTGGGGTAATTCGAAGCGCACATCGTGATAGTGAATGAAGTAGCGGTCGTACAGGGTTTGCAAACCGAGATAGGTGAAATGGTGATCGCGTTCGGGTTTGAGTGCCTGGCCCAGTTGCTCGAGATCGAACTCGAGCAGTTCGGTGTCGAGCAGTTCGAGTTCGGCGGCTTTCTTGACGTATTCGCCGAAGTAACCGCAGTAGCGATTCGACATTTCGGCAAAGGTCGCCATGGGCACGCCATCGTCAATGAAGCCGAGCGATTCGGCACGCAATTCATCGAGCAACAGGCGAGCCGCGACCTGTGAGTACTCGGGTTCGTGATCGATCATGCCGCGGGCGCTCATGACGGCGGTGGGGCTGACGTCCTTGAACGCCACGCCATCGAACAGGTTCTTCATGGTATGCGCATAGACCTTGTCGGCGCTGGCGCCTTCCAGCTCATTGCAGGCTTCGTTGATAATGGTCTGCAGACGCTGGGTATCGAGTGGTACAAGGCTGCCGTCGGCGAGCTTGACGTTGAGGTCGACACGATCGTCCTCGGTCGCCTGTTGCGGGGCGTCGAGCTTGCTTTGCGCACGCGCGGCGGCGTGTTGTTCGCGGTACAGAACGTAGGCGCGCGCAATCTTTTGCTCGCCATTGCGCATCAGCGCCAGTTCCACCTGGTCCTGGATATCCTCGATTTGAAAGGTGCCGCCGTCGGGTTGGCGCCGGGTCAGGGCTGCAACCACGAGTCCGGTCAGATGCTCGACGGTTTCGTGCACTCGACCCGAAGCGGCCGCCTGGCCGCCTTCGACGGCAAGGAATGCCTTGGTCATCGCAATGGCGATCTTGTCCTTGTCAAAACTGGTCAATTTGCCGTTACGGCGAACAACGTTGTAGTTACTGCCGAGTGTACTGTTGTTTCCGACAACGGCCGGCGGCGCTTCAACGCTTGCAACGGCTGCCTCGGTTAGGGGTGATTCGATATTTTGCATTTATTTCGCGGTCCGTGAATTTCAGATGTTATGCCCGGATACAATCCGGGCTGATCAAAAATCGATTCAATGGGTAGTCGACCCAGTTGAAATCGACCTGATAAAATTAAACCTGAAAAATTAAAAATCTGCGGCCAGTTATTTCTTTCCGGTTGATAGTTAAAGTAATTTATAACTATCGAATTCAAGTATTTGTACTAGCCCGGAAAATTCATAAATATGCACAATCTCGCTTGTCTATTGATTCCACAAGAAATATATCCTCAGTCGCTCGTAATCACCGATACGAGACTTCTTCGGATATTTCCTTGTGAAATCAATATACTGCGCGATTTTT
>JAAEPH010000039.1 GCA_024232855.1 Gammaproteobacteria bacterium | reverse complement strand
GCGTACTAAATGACAACTTAAATTATAATGATTTGCTTGAGTTCAATCAAGAATGGATAACTTTGCAATGGGCATTTATAAAGGATAACGGTAGCTTTTATTGTTGGGGAATAGACGAGCCATTAATGGACATATATTCAGAAATATTCAAACCCATGATAAAAAATCAGCAAGCAACATTTAGAAACTTATTGACTTGGGATAAAGGCAACGGTCAAGGGCAACTAGCAGAAGAATTTAGAAGCTACCCTGTAGCTGATGAAAAATGCTTATTTATTATGGCAGGGGTCCAGGGGTTTAATAATAATGCAGATAATTATTATGAGGGATGGGAGCCAATAAGGCTATATTTGAAAACAGAAAGGGATAAATTAGGATGGAGTAATAAAATAGTTGCTGATTTTTTCGGATTTCATCCTAGAATGGCTGATCATTGGTTTAGTGATTCTCAGTGGTCAATGCCAAAAAAAGAACAATACGAATTATTACAAAAAGAGTCAAAGAATAAGGCATTTAATAAAGAATACGAAG
>JAAEPH010000038.1 GCA_024232855.1 Gammaproteobacteria bacterium | reverse complement strand
AATCTCGCTTGTCTATTGATTCCACAAGAAATATATCCTCAGTCGCTCGTAATCACCGATACGAGACTTCTTCGGATATTTCCTTGTGAAATCAATATACTGCGCGATTTTTGCGCATATTTATGAATTCTCCGGGCTAGATGAATTCATACCATGCCAGCATTTAAATCGGTATAGTCGCGTCTCGACGTACATCGGTTATGAGAACCCCGTGACCCAACCCAAGCGCTTGTTTAGCCTGGCCATTATTCTTGCCTGCGTATTGCTGGCGATTAATTTTGGCCTGAGATCATCGATGGGCTTTTTCATGAAACCCGTCTCGGAAGCATTTGGTTATGGACGGGAGATCTTCGCTTTTTCGCTGGCCTTGCAAAATCTGTTCTGGGGCTTGTCTCAACCCATAGCGGGCGCTGTCGCTGACCGATATGGATCGGTCAAGGCAATCGTGGGGGGCGCGCTGCTCTATTCAGCGGGTCTGTATGTTACGGCTAATGCGGGCAGTATCTGGGAGCTGCATACCGGTGCCGGTATTTTGCTGGGCATGGGCATCGCGGGCACCGGTTTCGGGGTTGTGTTGCCTGCC
The DNA here is from genome assembly GCA_024232855.1 of Gammaproteobacteria bacterium. Classification (GTDB taxonomy): domain Bacteria; phylum Pseudomonadota; class Gammaproteobacteria. Next base: position 32,184 of record JAAEPH010000038.1, on the reverse strand, counting down.
ATGGCGCGCATGGTTGCCCCCGAGAAACGGGCTTTCGCATTGGGATTGGGTACCGCGGCCGGTTCCGCGGGCCAGTTCCTGTTGATTCCCGTGGCCAGGAGTTTCATTGAATCCTACGGTTGGCATGTAGCGTTGATTATTATGGCCGCGGGCGCCTTGCTTATGATCCTGCTGGCGATACCGTTTGCCGGCGATGCCGCCGGCAAACGCAATCTGGACCATGGACCAGCACAGACTCTGAAGGAAGCATTGAAAGAGGCTTCAAGTCATATTCACTACTGGTTGCTGGTGGCAGGTTTTTTTGTGTGTGGTTTTCAGCTGGCATTTATAACGGTACATATGCCGGCCTATTTATCAGACCAGGGCTTTGATTCTTCAGTTGCGGCCACCAGTCTCGCGTTAATCGGATTGTTCAATATTATCGGATCGCTGGGTTCCGGTTATCTTTCGGGAATCCATTCCATGAAATGGTTGCTGGTTTATAACTATGCCGGTCGCGCATTAATTCTGGTGCTGTTTCTGGTTTTTCCCATTTCAACCTTTTCCATCTACGCCTTTTCCATTACCACGGGATTACTCTGGCTGGCTACCGTTCCGCCCACTTCGGGCCTGGTGGCCCAGATGTTTGGACTGCGATACATGGGCACTCTTTATGGCATCGTATTTCTGAGTCATCAGATAGGCTCTTTTATCGGTGTCTGGCTGGGGGGATACTTATTTGATACCACGGGATCCTATAATGTGGTCTGGTGGGCGACCGCAATTATCGCGACTATCACCGCAATCATTCATGTCTTTATAGACGAACGCCCCGTAGCCCGAATGAGACTGAACCAGGCAGAAGCCTCCTGACAATTGCGGCGGATAGTCGTCGCTCCGGATTTTTCGATTCAAAAATTAGTCAATCGAAACTGACCCCTTCGATTTTCGTTATGGTATAAGTCATGGATACTGCTCCATGAAGGTGCCGTATCGGGAGCTGCCCCATCACGAGTTATTGAAAATCGACCTATGGCCAAGAAAAAATCAGACAACGACTACGTATCCTGCGCCAGCTGCGAAATGCATGCCCTGTGCATGCCATTTGAGGTGGCCGGTAAAAGTCTTGACCTGGTTGGAGGAGTTTTGCATCGGCGGAAACTGATCAAAAAGGATGAAATACTGTTTTCCGCCTGCGACCCCTTTAAATCATTTGAATGTGTCTCTGCGGGTTCATTCAAGCTGGTGGTTTCGGGCAATCCGGGCAAAGTAGCAGGATTTAGTTTTGCCGGAGAGATGCTGGATGCAGGCGCCAGGTATACAGGAAAGCATTGCTACAATGCCGTGGCGCTTGAGAATTCGTATGTCTGTGCAATCGACCAGGAGTCAGTTGAAGATATCAGTCATCAAATACCTGATTTTCAGGGCCGCCTTATCAGTTTGATGAGCGAGCAGCTTTTTCATGTGAACCGATTAATGACCCTGTTAACCGGCCGCCGAAAAGCGGATGAGCGCCTGGCCGCCTTTCTGGCGGGGGTTTCCATTCGTTTCCAGGAGCACGGTTTTTCGGCAAGAGAGTTTCGCTTGAGTATGGCGCGTGATGATATTGCCAGTTACCTGGGACTGGCTAAATGCACCGTAAGCCGCGTCCTGGCACGGTTCCATCAACAGGGATTGATTGTCTCCAGTGGAAAGTATTTCGAGATAAAGGATATTGTAAAGCTGAAAAAGGTTGCCTCCCTCCCTCTCAACTTATTATGACAAATGCGTTTGCGGGCGTTTACCCGGAACATCATGGCATCCGGTTTTCGCGCGCACTGCCGTCAGGCGGCATTTGACAGGGAGTGAGTCGACGCAGCAGGTGCTTACCGGAGCAAGCCACCTGCCCGACGATCAAAAGTTCACTGTAACTGGGTTACGTATTCCGCCACCGCTTCGATCTGCTCATCACTCATTTGCTGGGCTATTTTCCGCATTACAGCAGCAACATCGGTGCTTCGTTCGCCCGACCTGAATGCCTTGAGCTGATTTACCACGTAGGCCGCATGTTGGCCGCCAATGGCGGGGGTCAATATGGTAGGCGGGACTGTCAGCACTTCTTGCCAGGTTCGATTGCCCTGGCCATCCATACCATGACAACCGGTACAGGCAGTCAATGGTGTATAGAATACTCCTTTTTTGTACAATTTCTCGCCGACGGCCAGTTGTTCCGGTTTGGCAACGCCGAGCTGGATTTTCTGCCCGCTGTAATACGCCGCGATATCTTCAATATCCTGCTCACTCAATGGCTTGACAATTGGGTCCATGATGGCATTTTTGCGATCCCCATTCTTAAAGGCCATCAACTGGCTGACCAGGTAGTCTGGTATCTGTCCGGCAATCTTTGGCCATTCAGGCATGACACTGTTCCCATCTGGCATATGGCAGGCAGCACAGGCCGCGGATTTGGCCTGGCCGGCCTCGGGATTACCGGCAGCCATCGCGCTACCGGATATACCGCAGGCTATCGAGTAGACCAGTATTTGAAAAACGACTCTTTTCATCTTGCTAAGTACCCTCCGCTAAATATCGCTGCAGGATAACGGTAAGAGTTGATAACAGCAAGAGTCTCCCTTACAATCATTTGGCAATTTATTTGAACCTATTACTGAAATTGCGCCAATAAATTTTTTCGTTTTTGCCTATTATCGTTTTTTCGCTTCTCGGACGATATGATGGTGCACGGACGAACTAAAGAGGGTGTGCCTGCCTGGCACCACTAAGGCGCGCAACAACTAAGGTTGCCTTCCAAAACGGGGGATGAAGCATGGCTGAAAACGCAACGACGCATGACGATCATTGGGATACCAGTACCGCGCCTTTGATAATTAGTGTGGGCATTCTGTTCCTGTGCCTGGCGTTTATTTTTTATTTCGTTTATGACAGCGGTTTGGCTGCGATTATCAGTCTGGGCCTTGGTACGCCACTGATAATTGGCGGTATTGTCATCTGGGTAAACGAGACAATCGATGGTGAAAGCGAAGGTCTCAGCGTCCCGTCAATGGGTTGGTTCATCCTCGCGGAAGCGATGATCTTCCTGTCGCTGTTCGCCAATTACTGGCTGCAACGGCTGTTAACTCCCGACTGGCCTCCCGCTGGAACTCCAGCAGCAATGCCGGTGGTGATACCCATGATAATGACCGTGTTTCTGGTTGCCTCCAGCTTCACCATTCATGCCGGTGAAGCCCGGCTTGAAAACGACGATAAGGCCGGCTTTGTCAAGTGGTTGAAAATAACCATGCTGCTCGGCGCCGCTTTCCTCGGTTTATCCCTGTACGAGTGGGGTGATTTAATAGGGCAGGGATTCACCGTATCGACCAACGTTTATAGCACCTCCTTTTTCAGTGTTACCGGCTTTCACGCCTCCCACGTTCTGGTTGGCCTCTGTATTTTTCTCACCATGCTTTTGCCGGCATTGAAAAACAGGATAAATACCGGCCTGGTAAAAGCCGGGGCTCTCTACTGGCATTTCGTCGATATCATATGGTTCTTTGTCGTTTCCCAGGTTTATTTCTGGTAGTTATACACAGCTGATGTTAGTGGGTGGTCCATTTTTAGCACATAGATTGCGGCGCTTTTCCGGTCGGTTTGCCGGAGTGGGCTTTCTTGCAATGTTCTGGTCTCAGGCCGCATTGGCCGTCGCGCCATACGGAAGCTTCACCGGGGAATCGAACATCGACCCGGGAGTAATGCAAATCGATGAACCGAGTTATCTCGGGGCACCGATACCCCGGGATCTCGCAATGGTGGATAGCGAAGGAAACCGCTTCGTTCTGGGCGAGATGCTGGGCAATCCGGTAATATTGTTGTTCTCGTATTACGGGTGTGGCGGCAGTTGCCCGATCATGAATACCTTACTGAAGCAGGCCCTGGAGAAAATCGATCGATTTGAACTGGGGAAGGACTTCAGCGTGCTCACGGTTTCATTTGACCGGCACGATACTGCCGAGAGCATGCAAACCTTTGTCGATGAAAACGAGCTGTCGCCCCTCAATTCCAGTGGCTGGCGCCACGCCGTATTGCAAAACAGGCAAACCGATCTGGAGGTTTTGACATCCAGTGTCGGTTACAAATTCTTCTGGTCCCGGGCGGATGAAGTATTCCTGCATCCCAATGCGGTGGTATTCCTGACCCCTCAGGGGCGGGTGGCGCGCTATCTCTACGGTACTTCCATGGAGCCGGATACTATCGAAAAGGCGCTTATCGATGCCGATTGGGGCAGGATTTCGAACTCGTCCAACGTCATCGATATCCTGACCGGCGTTTGCTATAGCTACAATTTCAAGGAAGGCAAATACACCTTAAACCTATCACTGGTTGCAGGTCTGGCGGCACTGGTCTTCGGCCTGTCGCTAATTGGTCTCTCGACCCTGATTTACAGACATAAAGTCCGACTGAACAAAGAGGTTACCTGATGTGTAAAAACGACGTTAAAAAAAGAAAGGACCTGTACCCGGCACTCCTCTGCTTCAGTCTGTTGTTCCTGTTGCACTCGAGTGGCGTGTACGCATTTGAAACCAGCCTTTCCGACACCATAAACGATCCGGCACCGGGTTTTGACGAACTCTGGGATACGGTCATGTTGGACATCACCATAATGGGAGTGGCATTTGCCGCGTTAACCCTGTGGTTCATGTTCAGGTATCGTCGAAAGCATCCCGATCAGGTGGGCGACGGACCCCGGTTCAGCGCGGTGCAGGCGGTGGGCTGGGCATTGATTCCGGCCTTCATATTCATGGCCGACGATTTCTATCTGGCTGCAAAGGGCTGGCAGTTGTGGAACAAGTATCGCGACGTGCCGGCAGACCGAATGGAGGTCAAGCTGGAAAGCGGCATGTACAGCTGGGACTATACCTACCCGAATGGGATTCAGACGCAGAACCTGTTGCGGGTCCCGGCGGGTAAACCCATTATGCTGAGAATGACAAGCCGGGATACGATTCACAGCCACTTCCTGGCGCGATACCGGGTGAAAGAGGACTCCATGCCCGGGCGCGTAACCTATCTGTGGTTCTACCCGAAAGAAGAAGACATAGGCGACAAGGATAACCTGGTCACCTGTACGGAATTTTGCGGCGTCATGCACTCGTATATGATCGGGCGCATTGAAGTCATGGTACCTGCTGAATTCGACCAATGGTACTCCGAGGAAGAAAGCAGGCTATCCCGGAAAAAGAGCAACGCCACTGGAGAATCCATGGTGACAGTAACCAAGAAAAATATCGAGCAGGGGAGTTAACGGCTATGGGTAAAGTTCTTAGTGAGTGGATATTTACCACCGACCATAAACGCGTAGGGATCTTATATCTTATCGGGTCCATTGCAGCCTTTTGTATTGCGGGAATCATGGCTCTGCTGATCCGCGCCGAGCTGACTTACATAGGCCCGACCATTACCGACGACCCTACTACCTATAACGTCTGGCTATACTTCCACGGGGCCGCGATGATTCTCGGCTTTCAGATCCCGGCCCTCACCGGGTTCATGGCCAACTATTTCATACCGCTCATGATAGGCGCGAAAGACGTTGCTTTTCCCCGCCTGAATGCATTCAGCGTCTGGTTGTTCTTCATGGGCGTCGTTCTGGCGCTGCTGACCTTTGTGGTACCCGATCCGCCGGATATAATGTGGACCGGTTATCCACCGTATTCGGTGATTACCACGGGCAATACGGCACTGTATACCTTCACCGTGTTATTAATCGGCTTCGCCTCCATTATTGCCGGGATCAATTTTCTGACTACCGTATCATTCATGCGGGCCAAGGGTATGGGCTGGAACCAGTTGAATGTTTTCGTCTGGGCCACCATCGCTGCATTTGTGATTCAGCTGATTTTCGTCCCGGTACTGGGCACCGCCGTTCTATTAATCGCCTTCGATAAATACCTGGGCACGAATTTCTTCGACACCACCACGGGTGGCGACGTGCTCACTTATCAGAATCTGTTCTGGTTTTATTCCCACCCGGCGGTGTATGTAATTTTTCTGCCATTCTTCGCGATCATCATGGAAATTGTCGCCACATTCTGTAAGAACATGGTGTTCAATTACAAAGTGGTGGTATACGGCGGGATCGGTGGCATCGTGCTGGTTTCCGGGGAGGTCTGGGTTCACCACCTGTTCGTTACCGGCATGCCCGACTGGATTCGGGTCGGGCAAATGGTCACCACCCTGCTGATTTCGGTTCCGGTCGGCCTGATGCTGATCGGCCTGGTGGGTACCCTGTACAAGGGATCGATCGACCTGAGCAGAACGCCGATGCAATACGCCATGGGATTCATATTCCTGTTCCTTATCGGCGGCCTGACCGGCATTCCCAATGCTATCGCCTCGCTGGATTTGCATATCTCCGACACCTATTTCATCGTTGGTCATTTCCATTACGTCATGGCGGTGGCTGGCACCTTTGCCATCTTTGCGGGCGTTTATTACATTTTTCCGAAAATGACCGGTCGAATGTACAACGAAACCGTAGGCAAGATAGGTTTCTGGCTTTCCTTTGTCGGCACCAACGTCGCCTTCTGGACACAGATGGAAATGGGACTTGCCGGCATGCCCAGGCGATATTATGACTATGCCCATCTTCCGCAGTTCGAAAGCGATCAGATGGTCATGACTGTTGGATCGGTACTGATCGGGATAGGATTCGTGCTCGCCTTGGGCAACTGGATCCATGGGGCGATCTATGGCGAGAAAGCTCCCGATAATCCCTGGGGATCCAATTCGCTGGAATGGACGACAGCGACACCGCCCCCGCATGGTAACTGGCCCGTGCTTCCGACCATCGATCCGGATTGGCATCCATACAACTACAAAGGGAAGCGTTGACGAAAGCAGCCCGGCAGCCCCTGTTTTGAATCATATTGTCACCAGGATTCGTCTTGCTGAAATGCTGTTTGGCCTCGGTATGGCCGCGGCTGTGCTCGGCGCGGCCTGGATCGTCGGTGAGTTCCTGAAATCTCCCGAAAAGCTGAGCCTGGTACCGGCAAATACCCGGGCAACCGTGCTGCACGAGCCGCTCGGCATGCCGGAGTTCGAGCTTATTGATCAGAACGGGGACCGCTTTACCCGGGATAGTTTGAAGGAGCAGTGGTCGTTTCTATTTTTTGGCTACACCAGTTGTCCGGACGTATGTCCCACCACCATTAATGTGTTAATGGAGGTAGATAAAACGCTACAGCAGAAAACCGAGCTGGCAAAGCCCAGGTACATATTTGTCTCGATCGACTCCGACCGGGATAGCCCCGAGAATCTTGCCGAATACATGACCTATTTCCATCAGGACTTTCTTGGTGTAACCGGCCCCGAGAACCAGTTGAAAAAAATGACTAAACCGTTAGGCATATTTTACGAGAAAAATAGCCCTGACAATGAGGGTAACTATTCAATCAACCATACCACCGCGATACTGCTGGTTGACCCGCAGGCGCGCGTGCGCAGTTTGACCTCAGCACCCCACAACGCCAATACTATCGCCAAAGACTATCATTATGTTCTTGCAAACTGATCCGCAAACCGAGCCTGGAATGAACCACCCTGCAAACAATGGCGATTTGAAACGGCGAATCTTTGTCAGCCTGCTGATCGCTTTTATTGTTTCAGTTGCCGGAATGGGGGTATTGTGGGTCCAGAGCCTGCCCAAAATTACCGTGATCGATGGGGAAATATCGGTTGCAAACTGCGAGCCACCCCTACCCACCTATGCGATTGGCAGTTGTCCGAAGTTGCACTGCAAGAAGCTGATCCTGGAATCCGGGCAATTTCCTCAATATATCACCATTGGTTTTAGCAACCCCAAGCCATCCACCGATCAAGTGCTCTTGGGCGCGGTTCGTTTCAGTAAGAATGGCAGCGAAGAGTTGATCACCAAACCATTCGAGTGCGAACTCGACGGAAGAGAAGCCAGGGAAATCAGGTTTTTGTGAACCAGGCCCGCCGGCTAGTCAAATTCGAGGAACAGGGCGCCGCGTTTAACCGGCCAGATGCCGCGATCGCGGGCGCGTCCGGTTTCGAACAATACGTAACTCTGACCACCGTAATGCGGCAGTGGCCGCAGCAGCGCCCGCAGTTCGGCTACGTTGTCTGCGCTGACCACGAGTATCGGGACGCCGTTTGCCAGGCGTGCTGTCCAGGCCGCTGCCGAATATTCGGCAGCGGGTAACCCCGCCGGCTGCTGCAGGCCCAGTTGAGCGAGCTGTTGGTGGAGCCTGTCTGTCGTGGTAATGAGCAGTAGCGGCCGCTCGATCGTCCTGTCGAGCGCCAGCTCCGCGAATCGCGCCTCGACATCCATCAGACCCGCGGCCAGGGCGCGCGCGACGCCGGCGAATTCCTCGTTCCCGGCGCCGATCATCGCCGTGGCGGCCGGGTCGAGGGTGATGTCGCGCAATATCGGCGGCGTCTCGCTTTTCCGCAACAAGCGAAATACGTCGTTATCCGGATCGAAATGAATCGACCGGGGCCGCGCGCTAGTGATCCATTCCACCCGGGTCAGGGTTTCGCTTACGCGTATTTCGTGACGCTCGAAGCCGTCATCGGTGGTCAGCAACACGGGCAAGCCGAAACGATAGCCGGCGATGGGCTGGATTATTTCGACGTCGAGCCGAAAACCCTCGTCGACCCGCGTCAGGCTGTGCGCGCCGATACTGATGCGCGGCGCGCCGGGGCGGTCCAGCCACTGCCTGAAGAACCAGCCGAGATCGCGTCCCGCGGCGGCTTCGAACGCAGCCTGCAAATCCCGCCACCCGGCGCCGCGGTACTTGTGCCAATTCCAGAAGCGCCGCAATCCGGCGTCGAAGGCGGGCCGACCGATTTCCCGGGTCAGCATGTGAAAAATAAATGCGACCTTGTCGTAACCGATTACCTGCGATGCCTGGTGGCGCCTGGACCTGAATGCGCGCACCGGCAGGTCACGCCCCGGGGGCAGCGCCGCGTAATCGCGCAACCACTTGATGCGCATGCTGCGCGCCGCGGCCGCGCTCTTGTCCCGTTCCAGCGCGTAATCGGCCATGAAGGTGGTCAGCCCCTCGGCCCAGTTGCCGCTGGCGTAATCGACCGCGACCCCGTTACCCCACCAGTTGTGCAGTACCTCGTGGGCCAGCGAGCGCCCGCGCATGAATGGCAGCGGGATCACCCGGCGCCCGACATAGGTCAGATTAGGGAAGCCGAGCCCCACCGGTAACGGCGCCGAGATAACGTGGAAGTCAGCGTAGGGATAGTCGCCTATCTGCCGTCGATAGCGCTGGATATAGGCGTTCGCGGCATCGAGATAAATATCGGACAGTTCGGCTAGCTCGGCGTGAAAGTAAGTGCGTAAACGCAGCCCATCGACAAGTCGCTCGCGCACCTGGTATGGTCCGGTGAACAGCGACGGCGCTTCTCCCGCATGAGACTGCTCGAAGCTCGCCTGGTAGCGCCCGCCATCCACCTTTTCGTCGATGAGTTTCGCGGTCGCGACGGCGCGCCGCGTTGCCGCTATGCCGACCTTCAAACGATAGCGGATCGAAGCGCCGCCCTCGTCGGGAATCCAGGCATCGTAGGCCGGCAGGTACACGCCGTCGTCGCCGCTGCTGGCGAGCATGCCCGCATCACGCCCTTGCCCGGCGTCGCGCGGCGGCACCGTGCCGCGCAGCTTGAAATCGAGCTGGTGTCGACCGCTATCGGGCAGTTCCACCAGGTACCCGCCGTCCTGCCTGGTTACGCTCGCCCCAACCCCATCGACCGATAGCGCCTCTATCTCGAGCCAGTGCGCAAGGCCGAAACGAAACCGCTCGCGCCCGTCAAGCGTGATCCGGTCGCTGACGCGGATTTCGCCATTCCCCGACGTCAGCGTTACCTCGATGTCATGCCAGGGCGGCGCGGTGGGGATTTGCGCGAACAGGCTCGTACTCGCGCTGCACAACAGCGCCAGAATTACCCCTGCGACGGTTCTATTCAAAGCGCTGGGGAAACCTGGCGGTCAGCTCGAGAATTTCGTCGCCGCGCATCAATTTCAGCGGTAGCCAGGTGCCTGGCGCCTGGCGCTGGACGATTTCGATCAGGTCGGAAGTCGTTCTGGTTTCGAATCCGGCCGCGCTCTGGATGACGTCGCCTTCCCGGATTCCGGTGATGCTGGCGACACTGTCATCGAGTACCTGCATGACGCGCACGCCGCTATCGCCGCCTTCGATGATAATCCCGAGGCGCGGGCGCGGCGCGGCCGATTCCCCGCCTTCGGCATCGACCACGAATACCGCGGAGGCCAGGTCAACCGGCAAGGGGCTACAGGTATCGTCGGCATTCAGCGGCAGCAAAACGTCGACATCGTCGATACCCATGTCGGCGAGTTGATGCGGAATGCCATAGTCGTATTCAAGGTGGCCGCGCCCGACGATACCGACCACGAGGGCCCGCGGGTCGCGCCGGTGTTCCGCCGCCAATGCCTCGGCTATGCCGCGGTCCCAGGTCAACTGCGCCGCGACGAAGTTGGCGAATCCGGTGCTGCTTTTTATTTCATCAAGGTCGGGCTCGCCGATATCGCTGGCATCAACCCCGCCTTCGGTACTCAGCAACTGCTTGTAGGCATAAAGCCGCGCCAGCGAATCGCGGTAAGCATCGCTGGCGGGAGACGGATCCGATAGCCCCTGGCGCTCCTCCTCGCCAAGCGCCTGCCATCCCACTTCGGCCACCCTGGACACCAGGTTGCGATCCACGTTGAGCGCAATCGTCGGCAGTCGATTGAGGCGCGTAAAATGGAGCAACGGCATATAAAGCCCGGCATCGTAGCCCCACACTTCGCGCCACTTCGACTGCTCGAGAAATTCCTGCTCGCTCAATTCCCCTGCGCTCCAGGCGTCGAGCACCGGTTGCGCCCGGCGCGGCAGCATTTCGAAGCCGACCTTCATATTGGCATTGCGCGAATGCAGGGCCGCCAGCATATAGTGCTGCCAGCGGTGATGGGCCGCCGCGGTATGCGCCTCCCCCAGCAAAATAATGCGGCTAGCCGCCAGGCGCTCGAAGAGTTGCCGGTTTTCGAGCACTTCACCGCTGGCCGGGTCGAGCCAGCGTGCAACATGGGGTGCGCAGCTATGGTCGGCATCGTCTGCCAGGGCATTACCAAAGCGGGGCAATAACAGGAACAGGGAAATCAGGCATATCCTTGCGCAGCTAGTCATCGGGTAAAAACTCCTGGGGTTTCGATTGGGCGCTCGACCATGATACGGATACCCGGTGCGCCCGGATTAAAACGGCAAGCTTCGACATCCGGCACGGGTCAGCAGAGTATAGGAAGAATTAATGCCTGTTTGCAATGGCCCTGATTTTATTGGTTAATGGTCATACCTGATGACATGGCCGCCATAAATAATAGGTAATAGTTGGTATCAGATCTTACAAACAGCGTCGGATTTGATCGGAACCGGGTGACTGCTTTTACCAAAAGCGGTCATTCAGGATTTATTTCTCTTAGTCTGCAATCGCACCATAGCGGCCGTTCGAGGTTGAGCAGTTGCTGGCAACTTACGGCACGTTGCCGTCATTGCGAGCGCAGCGAAGCAATCCCTCAATATCGCGCCATTACCTGGAGATTGCTTCGCTGCGCTCGCAATGACCCGGTATGACCGTTATGGGCACTAAGCAGCCAAATAGAAAAAATGGGAGAATGAAGCGTACAATCATTTTCAAAGAAGGGGAGGAGGATCAAAATGACTGAGAAATACACACCAGTAACCGGTGGCTGTTTTTGCGGTGCCGTACGTTATGAAGCAGAAGTGAACTTACATGAAGCGTTTTATTGCCACTGTCGAGCCTGCCACAAACTATCAGGAACACCGGCGCAGGTTGATATATACGTTAAACCTGGAACATTGTACTTTACGAAGGAAGAGCCCAAATATTTTCAAACTTCTCATTTTGCAAAAAGCGGATTTTGCCAGCATTGTGGTTCTCGTCTCGTATTCATTCCCACTGAGAAAGACGACTGGACCTGTGTAATGGTAGGAAGTCTCGATCACCCAGAGCACGTAGTACCAAGTGAACATTATTGTGTGGAAAGCCAATTACCCTGGTACAAGCCTGCCGATGATCTTCCTCGCCAACGGTCTGAAGATAATCACGAGTTAGTGGCGTTGTGGGCGAAAGCTGGATTGACTCATGATGGAGAACCACTGTAACACTGAATGTTTTTTTCCAGGTAGCAGTCATTTCCGATCAGAGGAATATAGGGAAAAAAACGGCACTTTACGGGCATTCGGTAAACGCATGAATCAAATAAATGGGCCCATTTTTCAGATCGCGGCCTAATGATTATGTAACCGGCAAATAATTTTTTAAAGCTATCAGTAAGACAGTTAGTAGCTGGGACCACACCAACCACCTGAAAAACAAAAATTTCCACGTGATTTTCGCTTCTGTAAAGGACTTATATCCTACTTTTTGCCTGAGAAAAAACACCTCTAACACCAAGCCATCCAGTCAAGATGGTGGTTACTGGTAGTCTTTTATTAAAACCCCTATTTCACCATTGGAAGCTGCGATTTAAGGATAAAAATGCGCCTGGCTCACTGAATAGTTGCAATTGCTTCAACGGCTTACCGTGGTCCGACCCCGACCCCGAATCGTCTGGCTCCGCCGAAACGAACACGCGTTTTCGCAATGGCCGCAGGCCACACATTTTCGGGGATCCATCGTTACAATTCGCATTTATGGGCCTTTGTGCTGAATTTATTTTTGCGCCCTGAAATTACAGTGCAACAGTGTGCCGTTTTCAACTGCTTCGATACGGTCTTGTGTGCGTAGAACCAGGGCTTCATAACCATCGCTCCCAAGCGCATTCAGCAAACCCTGCTTTGCCGAGCCATGAACACGCTTATGGTGTTCGTCATGGATGCCTGTGATCCAGTCGAAATTATCGCTTACCTCGATATTTTTCAGACCGGCATTGTGAAAACCGGCGATGGTTTCATCAAAGGAGGCAAAATGAAAAATCATTCCGGCGTCCTTGAGGTGGGCTCGCCAGTTTTCATAAGCCGGCGTTCCCGGCGCCTCGTTGCTGATTAGCCAATCGCTGCCAATCAACCAGCCACCGGGTTTGATGGTTCGAACCAGCTCTTCATAAAATGGCTTTTTGTCTTCGATGTGGCACAGCATTTCCTTGCACACTACGAAATCGAAGCTATCGTCATCGACTGGAAAGGGGCCAGGCATAACTTGCTGAAGTTGAATTGTGTTTTCCAGCCCCGCGGCGAGAACGCGCTTCTTCGCGCGTGCCAGAACGCTCGCCTCCAGATCCATACCATGGGCAGCCCCGGCATGATGGTTACGTACCAGGGCGACCAGAACGCCACCCAGACCGCAGCCGACTTCCAGTACTTTCTTTCCGGAAATATCCAGTCCCTCGACAATACGGGCAACGCACTGTTCGCCACCGGGAGACATAAACCCTTCGCCACAGACCATTTCGACGCTCGCGATTACAGCGTCATTGTATTGACTTTGATGTGATCCACTGGACATCGCTGTTCCTCCTACGGTGACGAATCCGGTCGTGACTATATAAGATACAGATGCACCGTTTTTCAGATCAAGCGATAGTTTTCGTGAGGCGGGAAGGGATTGGTCAATTATCTGAAATTCGTCACAGTGGTTATGGCGGGTACGGGAGTTTCCTGGCTTCACTCAGAGAACCGGCGGATTGATCATAAAGCGGCGGTTCGGCGCGGCAGGATCCCCCCCGCGGGTAGTACTTTCTGAACCAGTCCGAGCAAAAGTCAAAAAACAACTTCATCGCGCGCGTCGGACGAATTTGCGCATGTTGGGCCATTCCCAACTCGGCGCGCGCTACCTCGTCGGCCAGCGGCAGCGTGACTATCTTTTGCCCGTCATAGGTATAATCCAGATGCGGATGGGTCACCAGCAGGGAGTAACCCCGTCCCTGGCCGACCATGCCGCGCACCATTTCAAGCGAAGGCGAACTGAAAGAAACCTCGGGCTCCAGCCCGAGCGACCGGAAGATGCCGAGAAAATACTCCCGGCTTGGCGGGATATCCAGCAACACCAGGTTGTCATCCATCATATCGCGCAGGAAAATCTTCTTTTTTGAAGCCCGGGGGTGGTCTTTCGGTAAAAGAACATAGTGGTCAAATCCCGCCATTTTTCTTATGGTGATTTCCTCCGGCAACGCCAGGTCGAACATCAACCCCAGTTCGTAACGACCGGAAATCAGGCCCGAAGTCAGCTTGTCCTGGTTCCCTTCATGCAACCGAATCGAAATACCCTCGTAAATTTTCTGAAAGTCGGCCAACAGGGCCGGCATGAAAATCGGGGCAACGTTCATAAAACACGCCACTTCAACCTGTCCGGTAACCAACTCGCCGGAATCGAGGACGCTTTGCTCTAAATCTTTGGCATATCGCAACAAACTCCGCGCATCGACCAGAAGGCGCTCACCGGCCCGGGTCAGCGAAACCCCCTTGGCGTGGTGACGAACAAACAATTGAGTTGAAAACTGGCCTTCCAGGTTGGTCAGGGCTTTTGAAACCGAAGGCTGGGACACGTTCAGCTTGCGCGCAGCATTGGCAACGGAATGGCATTCCGCTGTGGTGACAAAATACTCCAGTTGGCGTAGCGAATAGTGCAACATAACGATTCCTCCTCTGCATCCGGGCTGAGCCCGACTAATATAGGTTTTTTTGCTTTTCTTGTATAGCTAAAAACTAACTCCTAGACAGATAAATTGAAATTTAGTTTATCAATATTTCGGATATAAAATGCTCTGTGGTGAAATTCCATCGTGGTTTTCTACCGATCACGAAGTTCCGCCAGTTTTCAAGAGCGAATCGCATGAGTGGCAACAATAAAAGTACCTGGAAAGTCGGCATCGATATCGGCGGCACGTTTACCGACGTGCTGGCCATCAATATTGTCGATGGTGAAATCAGGACCGCCAAGGTCAGCAGCCAGACCGATGATCCGATTGCCAGCATTGTCTCGGCTTATGAAGCCATAGATGTCGGCTGGGCCACGGTTTCCGACTTGATGCACGGCACCACCATGGCCACCAACGCCATCGTCGAGGGCAATCTTGCACCGGTTGTGCTGGTGGCGACGGAGGGTTTTCGCGACACGATCGAAATCGGACGCCAGAATCGGCGCGAGCTTTATCGCCTGCAGGTTACGCCGAAGCTGCCGCCCCTGGTTCCGGAAAACCACCGCATCGAGGCGATCGAGCGGATCGGACCCGAGGGCCAGGTCCTCAAGCCCCTGACTGAAGACGAAGCGCGTCGCGTGGCCGGGGTCATCGATAATTTGAACGTCGATACCGTAGCCATCGCGCTGCAGCACTGTTTCGTCAATGCCGACCACGAAAACAGGCTGGCTGAGCAGCTATCCGGCACGGTCAAACATATTGCCCTCTCCCATCGAATGAGCCCTGAACCGCGCGAGTTCGAACGCACCAACACCACCATATTAAGTGCCGCCCTGATGCCGCTGACGGCAGGCTACCTGGCCAAACTCAAAGCCGGGGCCGGCGATGACACCAATATCCACCTGTTTCACTCCGCCGGCGGCATGGCATCGGTGGAGGCGGTCAGGGACCGCCCTCTGACGCTTGCCCTGTCGGGCCCCGCCGCCGGCGTGGCCGCGGCAGGCAAGATAAGCGTCGAACTTGGGCTCGACAACGCTATTGGTTTCGATATGGGGGGCACTACCACCGATACCTGCGTAGTGATCGATGGCAAGGTCCAGGTAGGCAGTGACCAGCATCTTGCCGGCCGCCCGGTGCGCCAGCTCATGGTTGCGGTTGAATCCATCGGCGCCGGTGGCGGTTCCATTGCGCGCGCGGAAGGTTCTGCCGTACGCGTCGGGCCCGACAGCGCCGGTTCCCGGCCCGGCCCGGCCTGTTACGGGTTGGGCGGCGTGGTGCCGACGGTAACCGATGCCAACCTGGTGCTGGGTTATCTCAACCGCGAACGATTACTCGGTGGCGACATCCGTCTTAGCCTGGATTCCGCCGCGGCCGCCATCAAGCCCCTCGCCGATAGCTTCGGCACATCGGTTCAAGAAACCGCCCTCGGCGTATATCGGGTGGCCAATGCTTCCATGGCGCGCGCCTTGCGCCGGGTTACGGTGAAGCGCGGCGTCGATGCCCGATCCTGTTCGTTGATCGCCTTTGGTGGCGCCGGCCCCATGCATGCCGTGGCGCTCGCCCGGGAATTCGGTATTGCCCGGGTGGTGGTGCCAAAATTCTCCAGCGTATTTTCCGCCCTTGGCTGCCTGACGGCCGAACTCAGCTATGCAGAGCAACATACCGTGCGCATGCCCAGCACCGACTGGGATAGCGAACGCCTGAATGCGCTTTGCCAGTCAATGCAGGATCGTTTGAGCGCCCCCATCGTCGCCGCCGGTCATCAGGCCGACGCCATCAAGGCCCTTTTTATCGGCCTGATCCGATATGCCGGGCAGAGCGATACGGTGGAGGTACCCTTTGTGTTGCCCTGTGATCCCGCAACGCTGGGGGCGGATTTCATGGCGCGGCACCGTAAACTGTATGGTTTCGCCACCGAGGAAGCCTGGCAATTCGAATCGTTGCGGATCACCGTTAGCGCACCATCACAAAGCAGCTTTGCCGATCTCAGGGAAGCCGGGCGGGAAAAATCCACGGCGCCGATCTCGGTGGATGACTGCTGGTTCGATACCGCTGGGCCGGTCTCAACCGATCGCTATGAACGCGGCGCCCTGCCGGTTGACTGGGAAGTCAGGGGTCCGGCCATCATAGAAGATGACTGGTCGACCATTGTCCTGCCGCCGGGGGCAACCGCCTGGATCGATTCCACGGGTCACCTGATCATTACCGCGGGGACAGACGCATGAGTGCAAAATCCAGTCAACGGCCTGATCCTTTCACCGTCGAAGTGATCCGCAATGCGCTGACCGCCATCGCCGAAGAAATGTCGTTGATTGTCATGCGTTCGGCGCGCTCGCCGCTGCTGCGTGAAGCCGGCGACCTGTCTTCGGCGCTGACCGACAGCGCGGGCAACCTGATTGCCCAGGGCCGCGACATTCCGGCACACCTGGGCGTCATGGGTTCCACGGTGCAGGAATTTCTCAAGCGTGTCCCGGCAGAAAAACTGCAGCCCGGTGATGTCTGGTTTTTGAACCTGCCGGAAGCCGGCGGCAACCATCTGCCGGACGTCAAGGCCATTCGCCCGATCTTTGCTGAAAACAGGATACAGGCCTACGCCGTCAGTCTCGCCCACTGGGCCGACATCGGCGGCGCCAGACCGGGAAGCTACGTTCCCGACGCCCGTGATGCATGGCAGGAGGGCTTGCGCATTCCGCCCTTGCGCGTGTTTAACAAAGACGGCGCGGATCGCGAAAAGCTCGACATGATTCTCGCCAACGTGCGCGGCGCGGAAGAGCGTGAGGGCGATATTCTGGCGCAAATGGCATCGACCTATTCCGCCGACGAACGCATGCAGGAAGTTTTCTCACGCTATGACGCCGCCACCGTGCGTACCGCCATTGCCGATTTGCACGATCAGTCGGAAGCGGAAATGCGGGCCGCGATTCGAACCTTACCCAACGGTGTCTACCAGGGCGAGGACTGGCTCGATGACGATGGCCTCGGCGGCGAGCCCATTGCGGTACGCGTGCGTATCGAGATTTTCGACGAACACGCGACTTTCGATTTTTCAGAGACCGGCGATGCCGCGGCGGGACCGCTCAATGCGACCCCGTTCACCGCATCAGCCAGCGTTTTTTACGCCATGAAGGTCATCGCCGGACCCGATATCCAGCCCAACGCGGGATGCGCGCGGCCGCTCGAGATTATTATCCGCGAGGGATCGCTACTGCACCCTTCCGTGGAGAAGCCGGTGGTCGGTGGCAATCACGAAACATCGCAACGAATCGTCGATGCCATATTCAACGCCTTTGAAAATGTCGTGCCGGAACGCCTCAGCGCGGGCAGCTCTACCACATCCGGGTTGTTGCTGTTCAGCGGCCGCAATCCACGCACCGGGCAGTGGACCACACTCTACGAGGTTCACGGCGGTGGCGAAGGCGCGCGCCATGATCGCGACGGCATGAGCGTGGTGCGCCCGCACATGTCTAACGTAATGAACACCCCGGCCGAAGTGATCGAAGCCAACTATCCCATTATTATCGAGCAACAGGCGCTGCGCCGCGGCTCTGGCGGCGAGGGTGCCCACCGCGGCGGCGATGGCCAGGTTCGAATTTATTATATAAACGGCCCGGAAGTGGTTATGACTTCCATGGTGGAGCGTTGCATCGTTCCACCCTATGGCCTGCGGGGCGGCGAAGCGGGCAAAACCTTCGAAATCACCCTGCAGCGTGCTTCGGGTGAAACCACCAATGTTCCCGGCAAAACCCACCTGCGCCTGCAGCAGGGCGACCGGATTATCATGAAAACCAGTGGCGGCGGGGGTTATGCCGCGCCTGCAACACGCAACTCACAGGAGAACGCGCAGCCATGAGACTCGAACAGAAAAACATAATCATCACCGGCGCAGCCCAGGGCATGGGTGGCACGATAACCCGACAGCTCGCCAGGGAAGGGGCTAATCTCGCGCTGGTTGCCCGCACCCCGGGTCCAATCGAGGAACTGGCCGAGGAGTTGAAGGCGTCCGGCACCAGGGCAACCGCGATATCCTGCGACGTTACCGATGACGAAAGGGTCAAAAACATGGTCGCCGAGGCCAGCCGGTTTTTTGATGGACGCATCGACGTTCTGGTCAATGCCGCCGGCGCCACCGGTCCCATCGAAACCCCGGTATGGGATATTTCCAGGGAGGATTTCGAATCCCTGCTACAAAAGAACATCATCGGAACCTTCCTGCCGATGAAATATGCCATCCCCGCCATGATCGAGCGCAGGTCTGGAAAGATCGTCAACATCGGTGGCGCGTCCGGCCTGAAGGGGTACCGCTATCGGGCCGGATACAGCTCCTCGAAGTGGGGCGTTCGAGGCTTGACCCGTACCGCGGCGCTCGATTGCGGCGAATATAATATCAACGTCAATGCCATCATGCCCGGAATTGTCGAAACCCCGCGCATGGAAAAACTGTGCCAGGAAAAAGCCCGGGTCAAAGGTACCACCTATGAAGAGGAATACGCGGACTACGTGTCGGAAATGGCGCTGCGCCGCGTAACCACCCCGCAGGATATCGCCAACGCCGTCGTCTTCCTGGCCTGCGATGACTCGAAGAACATTACCGGCCAGGAAATGGTTATCTGTGGCGGTTGGGCCGTCTAATTTGTTAGAGCAGGAGAAATTCCATGTTACCTCCCTTTGATCTTTCACAGCCACAATCGCTGGCCGATGCCCTGCAGGCGCTTGCCGGAAAGGGCGATACCCGGCCGCTTGCCGGCGCCACCAACCTGGTCCCGGATCTGCGTGGCAAGCGCGAAACCTGCAGAGATTTCGTATCGCTGGATGGCGTGAATGAACTGCGTTACATCAAACGCGATGGCGATCGCGTGACGCTGGGTGCGCGTACCACCATGGCGGACATTCTCGACGACAGCGGCATCAGGACGGATGCTCCCGCGCTGTATGCCGCGGCGGAAATATTTGCCGGCCGCATGGTGCGCACGGCAGCAACGATTGGCGGCAACGTTTGTTGCGGGTCTCCATCGGCCGACACGGTGCCGGCGTTGCTGACCGTCGACGCGGAGGTCACCCTGAGCAGCGTTAGCGGACAACGCACGGTTGCACTTGACGAGTTTTATATCGATTACAAGAAATCCGTTTTGCGTTCCGATGAACTACTGACATCCGTGTCGTGGAATGTTCCACCGCAAAACAGCGCCAACCTTTTCTACAAGCTCGCCCGACGCAAGGGCGATGCCATCACCGTGACCGGGGTAGCGGTGATGATCGCCGCCGAGGACGGGGTTTGTACCCGCGCGCGCATTGCCCTGGGCTCGGTCGCTCCGACTGTTTTCCGCGCCAGCGCCGCCGAAGACCTGTTGGCGGGCAAGGCGCTCGACGAAGCCATCATCGAGCAGGCCGCCAGGGCCGCGGCCGACCAGTGCGCACCCATCGATGATATACGCGCCAGCGCCGATTACCGGTTGCAGACGGCATTTTCGCTGACCCGCCGCCTGCTGACCCAAGCCTGGAAACAGGTTTCCTGATAAGAGGATTAGATTATGAGCAATGAAAAAGTCGTCACCGTCACGGTAAACGGAAGCACGGTAAAACTTGCCACACCGGCGCATCGCACGCTGCTCGAAGCCCTGCGCCATGAAGGCTTCGTGGAAATCAAATGCGGCTGTGAAAAGGGCGACTGCGGCGCCTGCGCGGTATTACTCGACGGAGAACCCGTCGACAGTTGCCTGACCCTTGCCTGGCATGCCGATGGTCGCGAAGTAACCACCATCAAGGGCATTGGTCAGCCGGGCAATGCCGATCCACTGCAAAAGGCCTTCATCGAAACCGGCGCCGCGCAGTGCGGGTACTGTACGCCGGGCATGATTATCGCGGCAAGATCCTTGCTGAAAGACAATCCGGATCCGTCGCTTGCCGACGTCAAACGCGGTTTGAGCGGTAACCTGTGCCGCTGTACCGGATACACCCGAATCTTTGAAGCCGTGCAGCTTGCCGCCAGGGAGTTGCGCGGGGAGGGAGAAGCAGCATGAATCAGACCGAAGCTTTTCCCGGCTCGATTGCCAATGTAAACCTGCGACAGGTCGGCAAGAACAAGCCACGTAACGATGCGCCCACGAAAGTTCACGGCAAGGCAATCTACGCCGGTGACTTTTACATGGAAGACATGCTGTTCGCCAAGGTGCTGCACAGTGATCGCGCCAGCGCCAACATCAGGAATGTCGACATATCGGCCGCCAGGGCACTGCGCGGTGTGCACAGCGTGCTGACGGCCGCTGATCTTACCGCCTGTAATGCCGTGATGACCGATCTGCCCGGCCAGACCGGCGGCGGCACCAAGGACACCACGCAACCTATCCTGGCGGCGGACCGGGTACGTTTCCACGGTGAGCCCATCGCGCTTATCGCCGCGGAATCCTATGAACTTGCCCAGCAGGCACTGGATTTGATCGTCGTGGACTATGAAGACACCGAGGGCGTCTACGATCCTTTTGATTCGCAAAAACCCGGTGCGGCAATCGTTTACAGCGATGACAACATCGTCGCCGACTACAAGATACGCAAGGGCGATATCGAGAAGGGCTTTGACGAAGCCGATTATGTTCTGCAAAACACCTTTACCTCGCAATATCAGGAACAGGCGTTTATGGAACCGGAGGCCGCCGTCGCCTGGGTCGACGAACATGAAATCCTCAATATCCGATCCAGCACGCAGGTGGTCGAACACTTTCGCGCCGTGGCCAATGCGCTTGGCATTCCGCACAACCGGGTTCACCTGCAGGCACCCTACATCGGCGGTGGTTTCGGTGGCAAGGAGGTCATGACCATCGAGGTCTGGCTGGCATTGCTGGCCATGGACACGAAGCGACCGGTGAAGCTGATCCAGACCCGCGAGAATTCGTTTTTGTCCCACGGCCCGCGCCACCCGTTTACCATTACCCATAAGACCGGTGTAACCAAAGACGGCAAGGTCACCGCGATGAAAATCAAGCTCACATCGGATGCCGGCGCCTATGCCAAACTGAGCCCCTATATCCTGCTCTATGCAACGGTCGGAGCGACCGGACCCTATCGCGTCGACAATCTATGGGTGGATGCCACCTCGGCGGCAACCAACAACCTGCCGGCCTGTGCTTTTCGCGGATTTGGGACGATGCAGGCCAATACCGCCTGCGAAGCACAGATGGAAGAGATTGCCAAACTGATTGGCATGGATTCACTGGAATTGCGCCGCAAGAATTTTATTCAGCCCGGCGATCCCAATACCACCGGCCAGATCATCCGCAGTTCGGTCTGGTGCGATCAGTGCGCCACTCAGGCGCTCGCCGCCCTGGGTGAGCAGCCGAGCAATTCCGAACACCTGGTCTATGGTCATGGCATTGCCTGCTACCAGCAGAGTTACGGCCGGATCCGCTGGATGAAGGATACTTCTGAATCCTGGGTAGGCCTGGAGATGGACGGCACGGCTATCGTGCGATGCGCGGTAACCGATATCGGCGCCGGGCAAATGTCGGCACTGGCCCAGATCACCGGTGAGATCCTCGGTGTGCCCATGGACGAGATTACCGTCTACTTCGGCGACGGCCACGTCAACCCGCTGGCCGGCACATCCACCGCCAGCCGCGCGCTTTACATGAGCGGCAAGGCCACCGAACTGGCCGCCCGCGCGGTGCGCGATAACTTGCTGCAATGCATGGCGAGGCACTTCGAGGTATCCCCCGATGAACTCGATCTGGCGGATTCAACGGTCTTTGTTCTGGATAATCCGGAGCGCCGCATGTCGATCAAGGACATGGTCAAGCTCTGTGCCGCCGAAGGGGTGCACCGTCACAACCTGTCCATCTTCAAGGCGCCGCCGAGCGAAGGACTCGATCCGGAAACCGGGCAGGGCGAGGTTTTTCCGGACTTCACCTATGGCGCGCATGCGGCCCAGGTCAGCGTCGATATCGATACCGGCGAAGTCACCGTGATCAAAAGCGTCGGCGCCCATGACGTTGGGCAGGCGATCAACCTGCGCGCCGTGGAAGGCCAGATCGAGGGCAGTGCCCTGATGGGGCAGGGTTTTGCGCTCAGCGAAGAGTTGATCCTGGAAAAGGGCGTGTTGAAAAACGGATCCTTTAGCGAATACCTGATACCCACCTCCGAAGACGTGCCGGAGATCCAGTCCATCGTGCTCGAATCCCGCAGCGGCCTTGGCCCCTTCGGATCGAAGGGCATCGGCGAGCCGGTGTTTGCCCCGGTTGCCGCATCCATTGCCAACGCGGTTGCCGACGCCATCGGAACCCGTATTCATGATCTGCCATTGACGCCGGAAAAAGTGCTGAGGGCGATCAATGAAAACAAGGCAAGCCGCTGAGAGGCGGTAAACTCTTGCAGAAAATATACACCCCATGAGTAAGGACCTGCCCAGTCACGCTCGCATCGTCGTCGTGGGTGGCGGTGTCGTCGGAAGTTCAATTGCCTATCAACTCACCAGGGCCGGAGTAGCGGATGTCGTATTGCTGGAGCGCGGCGCCCTTGCCTGCGGGACATCCTGGCATGCGGCGGGATTGATCATGCAGCTCCGCGGCAGCCATGCGACGACGGATGTTGCCAGATACAATGCGCAGTTTTATCCCGAACTCGAAGTCGATACCGGCATGGCAACGGGCTTCAAGCAAAATGGCACCCTTGCCATCGGCCGCAACAGCGACCGCGTTCACGAAATGAGCCGGCGCGCCAGCCTCGCCAGGAGTTTCGGCATCGATGCCCATGTTATTTCACCGTGGGAAGTCAAGGACATGTACCCCGCGCTCGATGAACGCGTTGTCGCCGGCGGCCTGTTCATTCCCAAAGACGGACAGTTGAGCCCGGTCGATACCATCAACGCCCTGATCGCCGGTGCAAAAAAACGCGGCGCCAGAATTTTTGAAGACACGACCGTGGCCAAAATGCAGCACCTGCCCTCGGGCGAGTATTGGCTCGAAACAACAAGCGGCGACATTGAATGCGAAACCCTGGTGCTGGCCTGTGGCCTGTGGACGCGGGATTTTGCGGCTCAGCTCGGCGCGCGGGTACCGCTGCACGCCTGTGAACACATGTATGTCGTGACGGAGCCCATGGACTTCATCGTGCCGACCCTGCCGGTGCTGCGCGACACGGACGGCTATACCTACATGAAAGAGGAAGCCGGTAAGCTGCTGATTGGTTCCTTCGAGCCACGCGGCAAGCCCTTGCCGCTCGAGGACCTGCCCCGCGAGCAACAGTTCATCGAGCTGCAGGAAGACTGGGATCACTTCGAGCTGCCTTATACCAGGGCCATGGAAATGATCCCGCAGCTTGCGGACATCGGCATCAACCGGTTCATGAACGGGCCGGAAAGTTTTACCCCGGATAACCTGCCGTGCCTGGGGGAGGCACCCGGCCTGCGCAACTGTTTCATTGCCGCCGGGCTCAATTCCGAAGGCTTTGAAATCAGCCCGGGCATCGCGCGCGCACTGGCCCACTGGATCATCAACGGCGAACCGGACATGGACCTGCTCGATTACGATGTGGCGCGTTTCCACCCCTTCCAGGTCAACAAAAAGTACCTGCGTGAACGCGCCGCCGAGTCGCTTGGCAGCACTTTTGAAATGGGCTGGCCTTTCAAGGATCATGAAACATCGCGCCCGGCGCGTAAAAGCCACCTGCACGACAGGCTCGCCGCCAGCGGCGCCTGTTTCGGGGAGACCGCCGGATGGGAACGTCCCATGTGGTTTGCCCCCGTGGGCACGGCGCCGAAAAACGAATACTCCTACTTCCGGCCCAACTGGTATGAACACACCGCCGAGGAGTGCCGCGCCGCGCGTGAAGGCGTGGTCATCATGGACGTCAGTTCCTTCGGCAAGACCCTGATCCAGGGCCGCGATGCCTGCCGGTATCTGCAGTGGATGTGCGTGAGCGACGTTGACGTTGCCGTTGGCAAACTGGTCTACACCCATATGCTCAACTCGATGGGCGGTATCGAATGCGACATCACCATCGATCGTCGCGCACCGGATTGCTTCATCATATACTCGTCGGCCGGGGTGCATTGCCGTGACATGAACTGGATCGCCATGCACATCGGGCCCGACCGGCATGTCACCATTACCGATGTCACCGCCGCCTACTCGGTGCTTAATGTTCAGGGTCCGATATCGCGTGACCTGCTGCAATCCATTACCGATGCCGATCTTTCCAATTCGGCTTTTCCATTTCTCACCGCGCAGGAGATCGATATCGGTTATGCCCGCGTGCTGGCCAAACGTCAGACCTTCATCGGCGAGTTGGGCTGGGAGCTGCAAATCCCGTCGGAATTCGTCCAGGATGTCTATGACATTATTATCGAAGCAGGCAAGCCGTTCGGTTTGAAGCAGGCCGGTTATCACGCCCTGGAGCACCTGCGCTGCGAACGCGGCTATCGGGAGTTCGTGCTCGATCTGGCTCCCGACGACACGCCGTTCGAGGCCGGTCTCGGCTTTATCGTGAAAATGGACAAGCCCGGCGGGTTCAATGGCCGCGAAGCCCTGCTGCCCCAGGCCGGGCAGGTGCTGAATCGAAAAATGGTTCTGTTCAAACTGAAAGATCCGGGACCCGCGCTGTTTCACGACGAATTGATCCGCATGAATGGCGAGATCGTCGGCTACCTGAGCTCGGGCGCCTATGGTTTCTCGCTCGGCAGCGCGGTCGGAATGGGCTATGTCAGCCACCCCGACGGCGTTACCGCCGAGCAGATCGATAATGCGAACTTCGAGATTGAAATCGCTGGTGAAACCTGGCCTGCCGAGGCATCAATGAAGCCTTTTTACGATCCGGCCGGCACCAGGGTGAAGATGTAATGTCCGGGAAAATTCCGGGATTTAAGACAAACTAAGGTACTCAATACAAACAAGGTACCCAATACAAGAGGGGTCAGATAATGAAGGGTTTCGATGGAAAACTGGTTGGCAGCGTTCATCCCATTACCCGGGATGAGTGCAAAATGGTACACGATGCCGCCATTCGTGTTCTCGAACAGGGGGGTGTGCGCTGCGACGATGAGCGCGCGGCCAAAATGTTCGAAGACGCCGGGTGCACGCTTGAAAACAACCGCGAACTGGTCAAGATTCCGGAAAAGGCCGTCATGGATGCCCTGGCTAAATGCCCCGGTAGCTTCACCCTGCACGGCCGTAATGATCCGACCAAAGATTGTTCTATCGGCACCGGGGAAGTCCACTTCTGCACGGTAACCGGGCGATATATCGACGACATCCGTACCGGTGAGCGCCGCAAGGTCACGCGTCAGGATGCCATCGACGGCACCTTGATGGCCGATGCCCTCGAAAACGTGCACGGTCTCTACAAACCGGTGATGTGGCTTTTTGACGAAGAAATGATCTGCAACTCCCAGATCCTGACTACGGAATGGATGAAACACACCAACAAGCCCGGTACCTGGGTTTACAACACCGGTGCCGAGCACGAAGTATCCGATTTGATCAAGATGTGGCAGATAGCAGTCGGCGGCGAAGAGGAAATGCGGCAGAAACCGCATATGCTGGGCCATGTCGTGGTCAACCCGCCGCGGGTCATTGACGTACATTACACGGACTGGTTGATAGGCTTCTGCGACAGCGGCACACCGCTTTCCATCGAGAGTGCCCTGATGGGCGGCGCCACCGGCCCGGCCACCCGCGCCGGCATGCTGGTGCAGTGCATGGTCGAAATTTATTCGCTTGTGGTTCAGTCGCAGAGCTATAAACCCGGGCATCCGCTGGCATTTTGTTCGTTCAACCCCGCCATGGATATGCGTACCGGTTTGTGGGCAACCGGCACACCGGAATACGGTATCAATGGCGGTGGTATTGCGGCCATGGCGAAATATCACAATATACCCGTGGTCGGCTTTGGCATGAGTGACTCTTGCGAGTTTGATCAGCAGACCGCCCATGAAAAGGCGCTGAAAAACTATAACTACGCCCTTGCCGGCCTGAGCTGGATTATTGATCTTGGCGGGACGGCAGGATTTAACCTGGTGTCCTGGCCGGAAATGGTGTTGGAAAACGAGATGGTAGCCTACATCGGTGAGTACCTGAAGGGTATCCAGATCGATGAAGAACGGCTCTCCGTCGATACGATCCTGAAAGTCGGTCCTCTACCGGGCAGCTACATGAAGGAAAAGCACACCCGCAAATGGTTCCGCGAAGAATTTTTCATGCCCGAACTGAACAACAAGGAGTTCTTCGAATCCTGGCAACGTGGACATGTCGAGCTGCAGGAAAAAGCCAAACAGAAGGCGCTCTCGATCCTGGACAACCACCAATCACCCGTGGCGGCTGAAATTCAGCAGGAACTCGATTCCTACCTTGATTTCTGCATGCAGCGTGACCTCGGTTAACAATAAACAGATAGTGGAGGAAATCCTCATGAGTATCGAAATTAATGAAGAGTATTTTGAAAAACTGGCGCTGACGGTTATCGATGGTGAAGATGAAGAATGCGTCAAATTGGTCAACGAAGGGCTGGACGCTGGTGTCGACCCGCTCGACGCGGTGGAAAAAGGTCTGGCCCGGGGTATCGACAAGGTTGGTGAAGACTTTGGCGCCGGCATCATCTTCCTGCCCGAACTGGCAATGGCCGCGGATGTGATGAAGCAGGGCACCACCATACTCGATGAAAGGATCAAGGCAAGCGGCGAAAAACGCGCATCCCATGGTAAGGTCGTCATCGGCACCATCAAGGGTGATATCCATGACATTGGAAAATCCGTTGTCGCCGCCGTGATGCAGGCCAATGGTTACGATGTGGTCGATATCGGTATCGATATCGATGTTGACGCATTCATCGATGCGCTGAAGGAGCACGATGCCGATGTGCTCGGTATGTCGACCCTGTTGACGCTGCCGCTGATGGAAATGGAAAAAGTCATCATTCGATTGAAGGAAATCGGTATGCGCGACGATATCAAGGTTATCGTCGGCGGCTGCCCCGTAACCCAGGAATTTGCCGATGAAATCGGCGCCGATGCGGTTGGCTTCGATGCGCAGGACGCGGTATTCAAGCTCGATGGCCTGATGGGCGTCAACCGGTCACGTGCCACGGCGCAAGCTTGAGGGTAGAATAGCCTGGATTACCGGGAGGATGATTTGATCAGTTTCGAAGGGGATGTACCGATTGTGCCGGACCTGACGGTATCGGTACGGCAGACCTTTGGACTGGATGTGGACATGGAAGTCCCCGCCTTCAGCCGCCCCAGCGAACACGTGCCCGATGTCGACCCTGGCTATTGTTTCAATCACGATACGACGCTATCCATACTTGCCGGGTTCGCTCACAACCGCCGTGTACTGGTGAGCGGATTTCACGGTACCGGTAAGTCCACGCACATCGAGCAGATCGCCGCACGCTTGAACTGGCCCTGCGTGCGCATCAACCTGGACAGCCACATCAGCCGGCTCGACCTGATCGGAAAAGATGCCATCGTGCTGGACAACGGCAAGCAGATAACCGAATTCAGGGAAGGCATTCTGCCATGGGCGTATCAGCATCCGATTGCACTGGTGTTCGATGAGTACGATGCCGGCAGGCCCGACGTGATGTTCATTATCCAGCGCGTGCTCGAGGCGGATGGCCGTTTGACCCTGCTCGACCAGTCCCGTGTGCTGCACCCGCATCCGTCATTCCGGCTGTTCGCAACCGCCAATACCGTGGGACTCGGCGATACCACCGGGCTCTATCACGGTACCCAGCCGCTAAACCAGGGCCAGATTGACCGATGGAATATCATCACCACCCTGAATTATCCGCCGCCCGATACCGAGATCGACATTGTCGGGGCCAAAGTGCCGGAGTGGGATACGGAACCCGGTACCATCCCGGCGATGGTCAAGCTGGCGAATTTATCCCGCACGGGGTTTCAAAACGGCGATCTCAGCACCGTAATGAGTCCGAGGACGGTGATCAGTTGGGCGCAGAATGCGCAAATTTTCAAGGACATCGATTTTGCGTTTCGCATAACATTCCTCAATAAATGTGACATTCTGGAACGCGCCACGGTTGCCGAGTACTACCAGCGCTGTTTTGGCCGGGATCTTCCGGAGAGCGTGGTGAACAATCAACCTGAAACCCATTGAATCGTGGAGTCGGAACAGATAACAGATTTCCAGGACGTCACCGCGGCCACGGCCCGGGTGCTGTCCGAGGATCCGGAACTGATGGTCCGTTTCAAACCCGGCGACCTGGGACGAGCGGATCACACGGTTTTCATCAACAGGCCATCGAACCTGGATATGGACGCGGATATCGATCGAATCCGCGGGCAGGCGGACGCGGCCGTGTCGTGGTTACGCTACCACGATGACGAGCTGGCTGTCTCGAGCGAAGCGGCGGAGGCGGAAACGCAGGCCTTGCTCGAGGCGCTGGAAAAGACGCGATGCGAATGCCTGGGAGCGCGCGCATTCGATGGCGTCGCGAAGAATCTTGAAGCCCATTTTCACCACCAATACGCACGTAACCCCCTGTCAGGCGCGCCCGGCTTGCAGCCGGAGCAACTTCCGATTGCGCTTGTCATGTTCGCGCGTGAACTTCTGGGCGATCTGGCGCCGCCGCCCGAGGCCGCGGACGCGTTTAGCGGCTGGCGGAAAGTGTTCACTGCGCAGCTCGAGCATTTCCAGGCGATGGCCGAATCCCTGCGCGAGCAGGCGGATTTCGCCAGGCATGCGCGGGAGTTGCTGACGAAACTTGGCTTCCAGGGAACAGAATCCGACACGGTCGAAACCAAACCGGAATTCTCACTGGCGGAAGTGCAGAGCAACTCGCTGAGCGAGAGCTCGGGTACAACCGGGGAAAGCGGTGATGATGCCGTTACCATGGCGCCGCAGGGCGCGCCGCGTGAAGGTCTGCCCGGTATTCCGTCACCCGGGGAAGATGCCGAACAGCACGTCGACCATGGAACTGAGGAAATTCAATACAAGGCTCCCGCCGGGAGCCCTGCTCAATTCCCGGACTACAGGGTCTTCACCGACGAGTTTGACGAAATTGTAGATGCCAGCCATCTGTATGAACGCGAGGAACTGCTCCGCCTGCGTAACCAGCTTGACGACCGCATCGGCAAGCTGGGTAATATTGTCGGACGCCTGTCGAGCCGGCTGCAACGCCGTTTGTTGTCAAAGCAAAGCCGGGGCTGGGAATTCGATCTGGATGAAGGCGAGCTGGATACCTCACGTTTATCACGGATTGTTATCAATCCGCTAAATACGCTGTCGTTCAAACGCGAAAAGGAAATCGAGCTGCGCGATACCGTTGTTACCTGTCTGATCGATAATTCCGGATCGATGCGCGGCCGGCCGATTCTGTTGGCTGCGATTACCGCCGATATGATGGCGCGCACCCTGGAGCGCTGCGGTGTCAAGATCGAGATTCTCGGTTTTACCACCCGCGCCTGGAAAGGCGGCTGCAGCCGCAGTCGGTGGCTGGCAGCCGGGCGACCGTCTCAGCCGGGCCGCCTCAACGATTTACGCCACATTATTTACAAATCCGCGGATGTGCCGTGGCGGCGTGCGCGGCTGGGTCTCGGTCTGATGCTTCGCGAAGGATTGCTCAGGGAGAACATCGACGGCGAAGCACTGGCATGGGCGTATGCGCGCCTGAGGGCCAGGCCCGAGCGGCGCAGGATTCTAATCGTAATCAGCGACGGTGCACCGGTCGATGACGCCACCTTATCCGCCAATAATGGTTCCTTCCTCGAACAGCACCTGCGCCAGGTCATCGCCGAGATAGAGGGTTCGGGTCAGGTAGAACTTTCCGCAATCGGCATCGGCCACGACGTCACCCGCTATTATAGGCGTGCGCTGACCCTGATCGACGCCGACCAACTCAGCGGTGCGGTCACGGACGAACTGGTCGAACTGCTCGATCCGACCCCCGCTCGCTACAGGTAAATGCAGGAGTACTAGATGTTGCCCGTGTCAACAGCAGATAACACACCGCCAAGAAATGACAAGGTTCTTAAACAGGCCATAGCCTGGATGGATGAGGGGCAGGGCGTCGCGCTGGCGGTAGTGGTCGACACCTGGGGCTCATCACCTTGCCCGGTGGGCAGTATGCTTGCCATCAATGACAGTGGTGCGTTTGTCGGCTCCGTTTCCGGTGGTTGCATCGAGCCCTTTGTTATCTCCGAAGCGATCGATATTATCGCCGACGGGGAGCCTCAGAACCTGGAGTATGGTGTCAGCGACGAGAAAGCCCGGGAAGTTCGCCTTACCTGCGGCGGCCGCATCCGGGTTTTTGTTTTACGCGCACAATCCCGGGACGAACTCGAAAAGATGATGGGCGATCCACCGGTTACGCGGGTGATCGACCTGGCAAATGGCGCCACGCTGATGGTGGACGACGCAAGCGTCACCGGTGAGCTGCAGCTCAGCGAGGACGTCTTGAACCAGATCCACTGCCTGCACAACCAGGGATCCGGCGGTACCGTTATTCAACAAGCAGATACCGAATTGTTCGTGATGACGCACTCCCGGCCACGCAAACTGATCATCGTCGGCGCAGTGCACATTGCCCAGATACTGGCGCCGATGGCGGCGGCCATCGGCTTCGAGGTCACCGTGATCGATTCACGCCCCGCCTTTGCCAGACCCGAACGATTGCCGGGCGTTACCATCATCCACCAGCGAAGTGAGCAGGCCATGCAGGAGCTGACTATCGATTCCCGCACGGCACTGGCGATTCTCGCCCATGACCCGATCCTGGACGACCCCGCGCTGCATTCCGCCCTTGGGTCACCTGCCTTTTACATCGGTTGCCTGGGCAGTCGCCGAACGCACGCCGCGCGCCTGGATCGACTGCGCGAAGCGGGTTTTGGCGAAGAGGTCCTGGAGCGCCTGCATGCGCCGGTGGGCCTGGACATCGGCGGGCGCTCGGCGGGCGAAATCGCGGTCTCCATTCTGGCCGAAATCATCGCCGTCGGAAATGGCAAGCGCCTGAAATCATAGGCAATGACTCGTTCAATCGATTAAATCGGTACAGGCGAATTCCTGCTTGTTCTCAGCCCGGTTTTTCAGTTGTCGGGATGATATTACCTCAGTCAAATTCGGTTCCCGTATTGAAAACTGCGGTGCCAGGTTAATATAGCCTGGCACAGAGAAGTAATAGAAAAGCAAACGGTGAAGCCGATCATCGGCGGATTGCAGGTCATCTGGAATAGTGTAATGTCGGTCACTTCTAAGCGCTGCTCAACAGGGACAGGGTCTTGTCCTTGAGTCGGGCTCGTAGCGATGGTTTCCCGTCGAGTTGCCATTCCTCCAGCGATTCGCGCTGAAACAAACCAGGTATCCACATCTCGGTTTCATATCTGGCGAGGGTATGCGGATCTGTCAGAAAGCTGTTGTCCGGGGCGGCGCGCTTAATCACTTCGACGGCGATGGTTTCAGGCGTTACTTCGTAAGCGCCCTTAAATCGACCCTACTTGACATTCCAGGGCAGTAACGCCTCTATCTTATCGAGCGTGTCGGCAGCCGCAATATTCTGTAGTACATTCACCAGATAATCGTATGGGTTCAGATTGTTCGCCTTGGCTGTTT
>JAAEPH010000037.1 GCA_024232855.1 Gammaproteobacteria bacterium | reverse complement strand
TGTCGAGGTTTTCGACAGCACGGTCGTCGCCGTCGAAACTGACGAAGGTTTGACCGGATATGCCGAGTGTTGCCCATTGGGCTCGGCCTATTTGCCCTCCTATGCGCTCGGTGTGCGTGCCGGCCTGAGCGAATTGGCGCCCCACTTGATTGGCCAGGACCCGTTGAACCTCGGCGCGATCAATCGCAGCATGGATGCGGCGCTACGCGGGCATCCCTATGCCAAGGCGCCCATCGATACCGCCTGTTGGGATTTGCTCGGCAAGGCGACAGGGTTTCCTGTTTACACGCTGCTCGGCGGCGCGGCTCAGGATGATGTCGCTCTTTACCGGGCGATCAGCCAGGAAAGCCCGCAACAGATGGCAGCCAAAATCGAAGGCTATGCCGCCGAGGGTTACACCAGGTTCCAGCTCAAGGTCGGCGCCGACGCGAACGAGGATATCGAGCGCATCCACGCCACGCGGGCGGTACTGAAGCCGAGCGATTTACTGGTGGCCGACGCCAACACCGGCTGGACCCGCCATGAAGCGGCGCGGGTGGTCAATGCTGTCGCTGACCTCGACGTCTATATCGAACAACCCTGCATGACTTACGATGAATGCGTGTCGATTCGCCGGCGCACCGCGTTGCCCTTTGTACTCGACGAAGTCATCGATGGCACCGATACGCTGGTACGAGGTATTGCTGAGGATGCCATGGACGTTATCAACCTCAAGATCTCCAAGGTGGGCGGGCTCACCCGGGCGAAGTTGATGCGCGATCTGTGCGTCAACGCCGGCATACCGATGACTATCGAAGATACCTGGGGCGGTGACATCACGACCGCGGCGATCGCGCACCTGGCGCGGTCCACGCCGGAAGACTTTTGCTTTTCGGCAACCGATTTCAACAGTTATGGAACCGTCACCATCGCGCACGGCGCGCCGCAGCGAGTCAACGGCAGAATAACCGTCGCGGACCGGCCCGGATTGGGAATCGAGCCCGATTTCGAGGTGCTCGGTGATGCCGTGCTTCACGTTTCATAGGCCACGAGGCCTGGGAGCAAGTTAGCAAGCGGCCAGGATATACTTCGACCCGATCAACTAATGCCGAGCTTTACCCGGCTCCAGATACGCTCGTGAAAGTAGTACAGAAGTGTCTTGGTCATCACTTCGGTGAGGCCGATCGCCAATGCGGTGTTCACGCTTTGGGTAAACAGCCACGACAGCAAAATGGTATCGAGTGAACCGGTAATGCGCCAGGAAATCGCCTTGGCCAGGCTGCGCACCGGTTTCTCACGCGATTGCGTTGCCACGACATTGATTTTCTCATCGATGTAACTTTCTGCAATTAACATGGTTCTTACCTCAAGCGCTGACCGCGACTGGCTCGTAACCTGCTTTCAAGACACCCGCCTGGTGCAGGTATTCGAGCAACCGGTTTATCGATTCGGCCACGCTCAAGGCTTGCGCGTCGATATGAACCTCGGGCGCCTGGGGTGTTTCATAGGGGCTGTCGATGCCGGTAAATGACTTGATTTCACCACGCTCTACTTTTGCGTAAAGTCCTTTCGGGTCGCGTTGTTGGCAGACCGCCAACGGCGCATCGACGAATACTTCGACGAATTGATCTTTGGGAAGTATGTCACGCACCAGACGGCGATCTTCGCGGAATGGCGATATAAAGGCAGCCAGTATAATCAGGCCGGAATCGGCGCCGAGTCGGGCAACTTCACCCACGCGCCGGATATTTTCCTTGCG
Source organism: Gammaproteobacteria bacterium (assembly GCA_024232855.1). Lineage (GTDB taxonomy): Bacteria > Pseudomonadota > Gammaproteobacteria. Next base: position 13,387 of record JAAEPH010000037.1, on the reverse strand, counting down.
ATCGTTGTCGCTGAATCCCAGGTCCTTGCACAGGCCATGGCGGACGTTGTCACCATCGAGCAGGTAGGTGTGGTAACCCTGCTGGGTCAGAATTTGTTCGAGTGCGCCTGCGATGGTTGATTTTCCGGATGCGCTCAAGCCCGTAAACCAGATGACCAGGGGCATCTGTTGTTTCTGCTCGGCGCGCGCTTGCTGGTCGACAGGATGGCTATGCCATACCACGTTATCGGACATGATTGTTCCCTCTAGAGTTTGATTCAACTGAGGATTTCAGGTTTAAGGCTGGGTATGCAGGCCACACTCTCGCGTGAGGCCAAAAAATCTTGACTGTTCTGCGCTCATACCAGGCTCCATCGGACGGCTGGTATGGGAATCGCCGACCGACTGGTAGCCTTTTTCCCACAGCGGGTGATAGGGCAGGTCGTGTTGACTCAGATAACGATGCAAATCACGGTTGTTCCAGTCCAGCAGGGGATGGATCTTAAAGCGATTTTGTTGCAGGCGTAATACTGGCAGCGCCTCGCGTGTCGAGGATTGATCGCGACGCAGGCCTGCAAACCAGGTAGCGGTCTCCAGTTCCCTGAGTGCACGATCCATAGGCTCAACCTTGTTGATTCGGTTATAGCGATCGATTCCCGATTTTCCCATTTGCCAGAGCTGACCATAGCGCACTTCCTGCCAGACAGCGGACATGCGTGCACTATAAACCTGCAGATTCAAATCGAGTCGCTTGCTGAGCTGATCAATGAATTGATAGGTTTCGGCAAATAAATAACCGGTATCGATCAGAATGACAGGAATGCCGGGCACGATCGAGTTCATCAGGTGCAGCATGACGGCGCTGTGAATACCGAAGCTCGAGGAAACCACCCGTTCACCCGGCAAGTTCTCACAACCCCAGCACACGCGTTCTTGAGCAGACATGGTCTCAAGGTCCTGGTTGGTACGGGCCAGGGCGAGTTCGTCCCCATCGAGCAGGGATTGCGCGAGGTTATAAGTGGTCATTGCGATTCCAGATAAAAAATATTGATACGGGTATACAAATTTCTGTTGGAAAGGAGTCTGGATCGATTTTTAAATCAAATAAAATGATAAATTCTAATTTTGTATCTGAAATTCTAATATGTGTTAATGCGTGGGTGGAATTACGATCAGGTCAAAGATAGGAGGCAGGCCTAAATGCCACTTACTTAAGCCAAAACTATTGTCATCCCGGCCTTGAGCCGGGATCCAGTGGGGGCTGGAAGGCGCGAAATGACTGGATTCTCGCTCATACCTGAAATGTCGAAACCATTGGTTTTACTAGAGATTTCCGCTTAAGTAAGTGGTATTTGGGGCAGACCCTACATTTTACCCGCTCTATCAACAGCAAAAATGATTACCGGCTGTCAAATGTAAGGCCTGGTCCTATCTTCTATTCTCGCTCGCCTAGGTCAGGGCACTTCCCTAACCCCGAAAAGTCAATTCCGAGCATCTAATTTCTCCAAAGGAGACGCTGAGATTCGCATCGTAGGGGCAGCGAACGGCACATTGCAGGCCCCTAGATAATTACGACTGCCGTTAACGACCCGATGCAGACGCTGATGATTGTTAAGCTGAACCTGTAATCAACTACAATTGAAGGAATGCGATTCACACTTACCCAGTTGGATAATGCCTATCGCTGGTTGTGTCAACAGCGTAAGAAATTTCCGCCGGATGCCGACATCTGGTCTTTTCGTTACCGCTATCCTGCTACCATGTCTGACCTATTACAGGAAATCAACTCCGGTTGGTATCGATTCTCACCGCAGCAGAAAATCATCAAATCAAACGGTGAGGTCATACACCTGTGGGGATCACAGGATACGCTGGTGATGAAGCTGATGGCAGGTGTCCTCGGATCAATCCTTCCGCTCTCATCTCGCTGTACCCACATCAAAGGTCATGGTGGGTTGAAGCAAACGATCGTCGATGTTCAGAACCATCTGAGTGACTACAAGTACGCCTGTAAAACTGATATTAAAAGTTTCTATGAATCCATCGACCAGTACCTGCTGATGGATATGATAAATGATTCAGTGGATAGTGGTATTCGCAACTACCTGTATCAGGTGATCCATCGCTGCGTTGAGTATGGTGGCGAGTTCAAGGATATAGACCAGGGTATACCCAGAGGCTGCCCGCTAAGTCCGATCTTTGGAGCTTTATATTTGAAAGCACTGGATGATCATTTTACGGACAAAAATCTGTACTACGTCCGATACATGGATGACATTCTGATTTTGAGTAAAACACGATGGCAGAACCGCACAGCAGTTAAACAACTGAACCAGATGTTAAGCAAGCTGAAAGTACAAAAGCATCCCGATAAAACCTACATCGGTAAAACTGAGAATGGATTTGATTTCCTGGGCTACCACTTTTTCAGAGAAACATTGAAAGTGGCTGCAAAGACCTGGGAAAAGCACGCCTTACATATAAAATACCCGAGCTATTTGAATTTTGGTAATTTGGTGATGGTTTTTACTCTGCTGGCTTTACTGCGAGTTTTCGCCAGTCTAGTTTCCAAATTCGATATTTCTCTTTTTAAGAAAAGCAATCTGTGCGAGGAAGGATTCTCTGTTTCTAATTGCTTAATCATTGCTGATGAATTTTCAATAGATTTGATTAGCTTGGTTTCATCGATTGCAAGACTCAGACAAATTAAAAGACGAGCTGTTGATGCTGGGTCAATTTGAGGGTGAGTATCCATATTTCCTCATCGTTATACGTAATTTAACTCGATACTACACAAAGGATTGACTCATCCACATCACCCATATGAGTTAAATCGACCAGATTGCTGTATTTTGCTTTGCGTGCTTATATCTCTTAAACAGACACTTAAACGCAGGTTCCGAGCTTCTCAGAACCGCACGGAACAGTCATTCAATTCAGAGTAAATTCAACCTGAGTAACAGGGTCAGACCACGATCAAGTTCGGTTTATCCGGCTCGAGAAATAAACCTGGTCTGGCCCCTTTGGCTAGAATTTCGATGGTGCTTGTGAAGCGGCTTGCTAGCCATCCCGCTAGCTGAATAGCAATCCATAAATCAGTGCTCCGATGGTGAGCAGCATGCAGCTAGTGGCCGCAACACGGAAAGTTTTGATTTCACGTTGAGAGGTTTCCGGCCAGAAAAAGAAACCCAAAAGAAAGCCGCTGACAAAGCCGACCGCATGCGCCCAGTTGTTTACGTTTGGCAACGTCAGCCCGGTAATGACAATCAAGGCGACCCAGATACCGACTGATACTATCCGTTTTTTCAGATTTCCCTTGCTGGCGCGCCATTCATCGTACGACATACTACCGATCAAGGCGCAGACTGCACCTGAAGCGCCGAGCGTGAGCGGTATTCCAGCTAGACTGGAAACCACCATGCTGAATAAGCCGCCAAGAAAATAAATAAGGAAAGATCGGCTGGACGCATAGATCTCAATGTTAATTTTTCCAACCGCATGTAAGGCAGAAACATTAAACAGTAAGTGCAGCAAGCTGCCATGCAGGTAGTTGGCCGTAATCAGCGTCCACCAGCGATTCTCCGCAAAGACGGGTAATGTACCCGATGCGCCAAGTTTAAAAAGTACGCCGGTACCTGGTGAAAGAAAAACCATTGGATTCAGGTCGTAGTTCACTGCCCTAGGCGCAATAAACAGAGAGGTGATGTACAGCACTATATTGACTGTTACCAGAAACCGCACTAGTTCCGTTGGTTCCCAGATATTTCTTATTAATCGCATCAGTGCAGTATAGACGATTGTATGCGCGACTCTAATACCGACAATGTAGCAGTTGGGCACTTCTGAGACTCTAGGTTGTGAAATCCGGGCGTCTGCTTCCTCCAAAGGAAACGCGGATTTTTTTGCGTCGTGAAGGAGCAGCGTTCAAAGAGGAAAATAGTAGCCTGGGTTGCCATTCAATTGTCTGACTCCTTGCGGATGACGGCGAGCGCCTTTTCGGCTAGAGGTCTAATCAGCTTGGCATACTCGAGGGCGGCGGCGCTGGATGCATTTCCGTCTAGGGCCCTCTTTTTGACGCCCTGCAGAATGGCGGCGAAGCGGAAAAAACTGAAGACCAGGTAGAACGGCCAGTTGTCGATGTGCTCGAGGCCACGGTGTTCGCAGTAGCGCGCCACGTACTCCTGCTCCGAGGGAATGCCGAGTGTGGTGCGATCGATACCGTTCAAACCCGAGAGATGCCTGCCTGGGTTCATGCGTAACTGCATGCACTGGTAAGCGAGGTCGGCGAGCGGATGCCCGAGCGTCGACAGTTCCCAGTCGAGCAGGGCCGCGATCTCGGCCTTGCCGGATTTGAAAATCCCGGAACTGAAAATCATGTTGTCGAGCCGATAGTCGCCGTGCACCAGGGCAACACGGCCATCGTCGGCGGGCAGGTTGGCGGGTAACCACTCGATTACGCTTTCCATCTCGTCGATCTTGTCGGTTTGCGAGGCGAAATACTGTTGTGTCCAGCGATTGATCTGGCGCGCGAAGTAATTACCCGGCTTGCCGAAACCGCCCAGGCTGACGGCGTCGGTGTCGACCTGGTGCAGCGCGGCGAGGACGCGGCACATTTCCAGGTAGGTGGCGTGGCGCTGCGGCTTGCTCAGTTCAGGTAGCGCCGGGTCCCAGAAGATTTCCCCGCGGACATATTCCATGACGAAAAACACGCTGCCGATAATCGATTCGTCACGGCACAGGTGAAAGGTTTGCGGAACCGGAACCGCGCTTGCCGACAGGGCCTGCATGACGCGGAATTCGCGCTCCACCGCGTGCGCCGATTTCAACAACTGACCCGGCGGTTTACGGCGTAACACGTATTTACCCGAGCCTGCGCTGAGCAGGTAGGTTGGATTGGACTGGCCACCGGAAAACTTTTCCGAGGTGACGGGTCCGATAAACTCCGGGATGGAATCGTTCAGGTAAGCGCCAAGCGTGGCATCATCAAGCTCGAGCGGGTCCATTAACTCTGGTCGCCGGCGTAGCGCGCGATAATCTGCTTGCCGAGCGCCATCAAGTGCACCTGGTCGGGCCCGTCCGCCTGCCGGCACCAGCGCGCGTAGCTGAAAGCTTCGGCCATGAAGTAATCGCCGGTGAGTCCACCGGCGCCGTGAATCTGCATGCAGCGGTCGATGATCGTCTGCACCATGACCGGTACGCTGGTCTTGCAGGCCGCGATCATGTCGCGCGCGTCCTGCGCGCCGACCTCGTCCATCTTGCGGCAGGTTTTGTGAACCAGCAGGCGCAGCATTTCGATCTCGGAGAAGGAACGCGCGATGTCTTCGCGGATCGACTGGTGCTGGCTCAGTTTGCGACCGAAAGTCGTGCGGCTTTCGGCGCGTTCGCAGGCCAGTTCCAGCGAGCGTTGCGCCGCGCCAAGCAGGCGCATGCAATGGTGCATGCGGCCCGGTCCGAGCCGGCCCTGGGCTATCTCGAAGCCGCGGCCTTCGCCGAGCAGAACGTGATCCTGCGGCACGCGCACATTCTCGAACAGAATCTCGGCATGTCCGAGCGGTGCATCGTCGTAACCGAGTGTCGTCAAGGGCCGCACCAGGGTAATGCCCGGCGTGCCGCGCGGCACCAGCAGCTGGGTTTGCTGCTTGTGCCGGTCCGCGTTGTCAGGGTCCGATTTGCCCATGACGATAAATAGCCGGGTCTGGCTATTCATCGCCCCGGTGATGAACCACTTGCGGCCATTCAATACCCATTGATCGCCGTCGCGCTCGATACGCAGCTCGATATTGGTGGCGTCGCTGGAGGCGACCTGCGGTTCGGTCATGGCGTAGCTGGAGCGAATCTCGCCGTTCAGCAGGGGCTTGAGCCATGTGTTCTGCTGTGCGGGACTGGCGTACGTCATCAAGACTTCCATGTTACCGGTATCTGGTGCGTTGCAGTTGAACACCTCGGCCGACCACAACACGCGGCCCATCAATTCCGCGAGCGGCGCATAGGCCAGGTTACTGAGTCCGCCGACCGGGCTGAATTCGGCAAATGCGGGCGGCACGAACAGGTTCCAGAGGCCCTCGGCACGCGCCAGCTGCTTGAGTTTCTCGATCAACGGCAGAGGCGCAAAGCGCTCGCTGGCGGCTTCGAGTTGCGCCTCGAATTCGTCCTCATTGGGATAAATGTGCCGCTCCATGAATTGATTCAGCCGTGCCAGCAGGTCATTCGATTTATCGCCGGGAGTAAACATTTTGCTTTCCTTTTGGTGATTCATGTTCTGTTGATAGCTGTTTCATCGCGCCCGCTGGCGGCAGCTTGTGCCGCCAGTTCGGTCAGCCAGCCGGCAACGATCTTACACTCGTGCCGCCGCGTCGTCTCCGGTGGCTGGCGCAGGTAATAGTCAGCATGCAGGTTGTATGGCCTGGCGAAGACCTCCACGAGCTCACCGGACTGCAGGTAGTTATCGATGAAGGGACGCCGCCCCAGCATTACCCCGTCTCCGCGCAGCGCCGCCTCGATGGCGATGAGCGAACCGTCAACCAGCAAGCCGCGCGACACATCGACGTCGGTTTGCAAGTACTTGTGGAACCATCGGTGCCAGTCGTCGTGGTAGCCGAGTACATGAATCAGCCCGAATTTGAGCAGGTCTCGCGGATGTTGTAGCGTTTGCGCCCGGGCAAGCAAAAGCGGTGAGCAAACCGGGGTGATGACCGAGGTGAAGAGTTTAAGCGCATCGGTATCCTCGGGCGGGTTGGCGGGCAGGTAAATCTCCAGGTCCGAGGCGAGCAATTCGTGACTGGCGTCGACGTGATCCAGCGTCTTGACGCGCAGGTCGATGTTACGATGCGACTTCTGAAAAGACCTGAGTTGTGGCGCCAGCCATAGCGCTGCGACTCCGGCGGTACAGCGCAGCGTCACGACCCGATGGTGTTGCTGGGCTGGAAATAACTGATCGGTGATCGAATCGAGGCGCTCCAGTGCTTCGTGCACCGCTTCCAGGTAAGCCTTACCCGTGCCGGTCAGGGATAGCCTGCGGTGATGACGAACAAACAGAGGGGTGTCCAGATAGGCTTCCAGCTGGCGCATCTGCTGGCTGACCGCTGCCTGGGAGATCTTGAGATCCGTTGCGGCCCGCGAGAAGCTCAGGTGACGGCCCGCCGCCTCGAAGGTTCGCAGAATATTTAAACGGGGACGATTCAATAGTTATTTCAAATAAGTTTTACTTATAGATACTGGCAGCATTTATTGTTTGACGCAAGACGGGACGCTGCCTAAAGTTGGTGCAAACATTACTGCTTCGAGAGACCGGCGCGATGAACTTCTTCTCTTACCTGGGCGATGACGATATCCGTTACGTACACGAGTCTTCGCTGGAGATTCTCGAAGAGGTCGGCCTGCTGGTTCGCAATGAAAAAGCGAGGAAACGTTTCGCCGAGCACGGCGCGATCGTCGATCACGAAACCGAGATGGTGCGTATACCGGCCGCCGTTGTCGAAAAATACCGCGCCCTGGTGCCGCCGACGTTCACCCTGCGTGGTCGAGACCCTGCCTTCGATGTTACCTTCCCGCGCAAACTGCCGGTCATCGCGACCGCGAGCTCGGCGCCGGACATCGTCGACCCGGTGAGCGGCGAGACGCGCCGTTCGAGATCCGATGACATTGCGCGTATTGCCCACCTGATAAACGAGTTGCCGGGCTTCGACCTGTTTTCAATCTCGACGCTCGCCGACGACGCGCCCGGGGACCAGTTCAGCCTGACCCGTTTCTACGCGGCATTGAAGAATTGCGTTAAACCCTGCCGCACGTCGGTCTACAATATCCGCGAGGCCGAACAGGTCATCAAGCTGGGTGAGTTGATAGCGGGCTCCAGGGAGGCCTACTGGAAGCGTCCCTTCATCAACTTTGGATATTGCGCCATTGTCTCTCCGCTGACCATGGACTTCGACAGCACCGATACGTTGATGTACTTCGCCGAGAAGGGTATTACCGCTTACGGTACCATCGCGCCGATGGGTGGCCTGAGCACGCCGCTGACGCTTCCCGGCATGCTCGTCATCATGAACGCCGAATGGCTGGCCGCCGCGACGCTGGTGCAAATGTCGCGCGCCGGAACGGCCCAGCTCTATAACTTTCTGCCGGTGTTTGCCGATATGCGCGACGGCGCCTATGCACCGGGCGCGATCGAAATCGGCATGATGAACTCCGCGGTTTGCCAGATGGCGCGTTTTTACAACGTTCCCTCGGGGGGCTATCTCGGTCTTACCAATTCCAAGGTCGCCGATGCCCAGGCGGGCTTCGAGAAAGGCATGTCACCGCTGATGGGGGCCCTGTCCGGCGCCGATTTCATCGCTATGGGCGGGCTGCAGGACGCGTTGATGTCTTTCGATTTCGGTCAGGCCGCGATCGATAATGAGATTGCACTGATGATCAAGCGCGTGCGCGAGGGTTTCGGCTTCAGCAAGGAAGCCGCCTCGGTGCAGGAGATCAAGGACACCGGCCCGGCCGGCATGTTCGCGGCCAATCCCGCGACCCTCGAACGTATGGCCAGCGCGACCTTTATGCCCGAGCTGGCTGACCGAAAGCTGCGTGAACACTGGGAGCTGGAAGGCAGCTCGACGATTCAGCAACGCGCTATGAACAAGGCTTTCGATATACTTTCGAAACCCAATTCCGCCGCGCTGGATGCCGCGGCCGATGCCCGGGTTCGCGCCGGGTTCGACGGCCTGGTTGCCGGCGACGCGATGCTTCAGGAAGGGTGGAAGCGGATTGATATTGGCAGCAAGGCGCCGCCGCGCGAGCGACGCCCAAGTCGCCGCCGGCAGAAACAGCACTAGCAGGTTAATTTAACAAAAACATATACGGGATTCGTCATGGCGACATCACTTCCCTCCAGCGCGCGATACGTCATCATTGGCGGCGGCGTGATCGGCACCAGTATCGCGTATCACCTGGCACGCGCGGGTGAAACCGATGTCCTGCTGCTGGAAAAGTCCAGCCTCACCGAAGGCGCTACCTGGCATGCGGCCGGCCTGGTCGGTCAGTTTCGCTCGCAACAAAACCTCATGAGCCTGATGAACGACAGCGTGCAACTGTTCGACGGCCTCGCCGACGAAACAGGCCAGGATCCGGGCTGGCGTAAATTCGGCAGCCTCAGGCTTGCGCAGACCGGGGACCGCTGGAGAGAGCTGCTCAAGTCTTATTCCGCCGCGCAGGCGGTCGGTTTCGAGATGCATATGTTGACGCCGCGCGAGGCGGGCGAGGTTTATCCACTGATCGAAACCGGCGACCTGGTTGGCGCCGCCTTTATTCCGGAGGATGGCTACATCGACCCGAACAGCCTGACCCAGGCCTATGCCAAAGGCATCCGCGCCAACGGTGGTAAAATCATCGAGGGCGTTATGGTCAGCGGATTACGCCGCGACCGGGATCGCATCACGCATGTCGAGACCGACCAGGGTTCCATCGAGGTCGAAACGGTCGTCAATGCGGCGGGGCTGTGGGCGCGCCAGGTCGGCTGGATGGCCGGAGTTGAAATTCCCGCGGGCGTGGTCGAGCATCAATATCTGGTGACCGAGAAGTCCGAGCGCATACCCCCGGGTCTGCCGGCGCTGCGCGATCCCGACGGTGGCTATTACGCCAAGCCGGAACCGGGAGCGCTCGCCATCGGTGGCTGGGAGGCGGAAACGCGCAAGGTCAATCCGCGCGAAGGGTTTCCCTGGGAAAATGAGCGCCACCTGTTCGATGGAGACATGGATCGCCTCGAGGAATTCTTCGAACCCGCGATGCGGCGCATACCCATCCTCGGCGAACTCGGCATGCGCACTATCGTCAATGGGCCGATACCCATCTCCCCGGATGGCGAACCGATCATGGGGCCGGTTCCCGGTTTGCGCAATTTCTTTACAGCCTGCGCTTTCACTTCCGGTATCGCCGCCTCGGGCGGTGCCGGCAAAGCGCTCGCCAACTGGATACAGCACGGCGATCCGGGTCTCGATCTGTGGGCCTTCGATGTGCGACGTTTTGGCCCGCTACACGCCGGCCAGCGTTTTCTGCACGATCGCGCGGTCGAGAGCTATAGCAAGTACTATGCGATTCACTGGCCGGGCGAGGAACTCGAATCGGCGCGCGGCGTGCGCCGCAGCCCGCTTTACCAGACGCTGAAACAGCAGGGCGCGGTGTTTGGATCGAAGTTTGGCTGGGAACGGGCTAACTGGTTCAGTTACGGTGATATCCCGCAGCAGGATGTGCATGGCTTCGACCGGCCGCAACAGGACGTTACCGTCGGCCGCGAGCACCGCGCGGCGCGCGAGGCGGTGGTGCTGATCGATATGTCGTCTTTCACCAAGTTTGAAATCAGCGGACCCGAGGCCTGCGGGTTTCTGCAATACCTCGCGGTGGCCAATGTCGACCGCGAGCCGGGTGGAGCGACCTATACGCAACTGTGCAACGAGCGCGGCGGCATCGAAGCCGATGTCACCGTCATTCGCCGTTCGCAGGATTGCTTCTGGCTGATAACGGGATCCGGTCTCGGCATTCGTGATCGGCACTGGATCGAAAGTCAGCTGCAGACCGGGCGCCGGGTTTGCAACGGTGTGCAATGGATCCGATCGGGCGAGCAATGGATTCAACCGGGCGAACAATCCGTTCGGCGCAATGCGCCGGAATTCAGGCAGGTAGCGATTCGAGACATCACATCGGCCTACGGCGTAATCAACCTCGCGGGGCCGCTGGCGCGCAAGGTGTTACAAAAGGTCTGTGACGACGACCTGGGTCATGAAGCCTTCCCGTTCATGACCGCAAAAGACCTCAGGGTCGGTTATGCGCCTGCCCTCGCCTACCGCGTTACCTATATCGGTGAACTGGGTTGGGAGCTCTACATTCCCAGCGAATACCTGCAGTACGTGTACGAGGAACTGCAGCAGGCCGGCGCGGAGTTCGGCATCACCAATATCGGTTACCGTGCGATCGACAGCCTGCGCCTGGAAAAGCGTTATCTCGCCTGGGGCGCCGACATTACGCCCGACTACAACCCGTTCGAGGCCGGGCTTGAATTCCTGATCGACTGGGACAAGGGAGATTTCATCGGCGCCGAGGCGCTCGCCGGGATCAGGCGCGACGGCGTTCAGCGCAAACTCGTATGTCTCGCGCTCGAAGACCCCTTGCCGGTGTTTGGCGGCGAAGCCATTTTTTGCGGTGACCGGGTTGTCGCGCAAACCACCAGTGGCAACTTCGGCTATTCCGTGGGCAACAGCCTGGTCCTCGGGTATCTGCCGGTAGAGGTACTCGAGCACAATGATTTCACGGTCGAAGCCTTCGGCGAGCGCAGTCCGGCCAGGATTGTGAAGGGAGCTATCTACGATCCGAAACGCGAAAAAATACTGGGCTAGCATTTGCCTGTATTCTTCGCGGGTAGCCATGAAACGCTCGAACGGGAACTTAATCGGCACGCCTTCGATTGCCGCCATCAGCATCATCGGGTGCGCTTCCCGACCGGCGCAGGTGCACGCGATATTTTCATCTTCGGCGCTGTGCGGCGTTAGCGTCAAGCGTGCCGTAGATGAGCAACGATTTGAATTCGTGATGACCCTGGAAATTACCTGGGATAGAATCATTTTCTGCCGGCTTCGTTTTATGCAAGGTGATCCCGATGAAATTATTGTGGAACGAAGAGATCGAGACCCTGTCCGCCGGGGCGCTGACGCGCCTCGAGTCGGAACGATTACAGGAACAGTTACCCTATAACTTCGCCAGCAGCTCGTTTTATCGCGCCAGGTTCGAGGCTGCCGGGGTCAAGCCGGAAGAAATCAGGTCTCGAGAAGACCTGCCGCGCCTGCCGTTCATGGAAAAGTCGGAACTGGCGTCTTCACAGCTCGATGGCAGCCTGATCGGCGTGAACCAGTGCGCCGCGCTCGAGGATATTGTTCGTGTCCAGGCAACCGGCGGTACTACCGGCCGGCCGATGCGTATCGCCCTGACCCGACGGGATATCGCCGATTACAACGAAATGGGCGCCCGCGCCCTGTGGGCTGCCGGATGCCGGCCGGGCGACATCGTCTTTGAGTGCATGAACTATAACCTCTATGCCGGTGGCCTGTCGGACCACATGGCCTTCGAAACCCTTGGCGCCGCCACCATTCCGTTCGGCGTGGGGAATACGAGAAACCTGCTCGAAATGATGACGCAGATCGATCAGGACGTCGCCATGTGGTCGACGCCATCCTACGCGGTGCGCCTTGCGGAAGTTGCCGCGCAAATGGAAATCAATCCGCGCGATGTCGGCTTACGCAAGGGTTTCTTTTCCGGTGAGGCCGGGATGCAGGTGGCGGGCTATCGCGAACGCATCGAAGATACCTGGGGATTGCGCTCCGGCGATCTCTACGGCGCCGGCGAACTCGGCATGCACTGCGGTGAATGCGAACAGCGTGACGGCGTCCACTATGGCGCGACCGGTTTCGTGCTGACCGAACTCATCAATCCCGAGACTACCGAACCCGTGCCGTTTACAGACGGCGCCAGCGGCGAGTTTGTGTACACCTCGATCCGTCGTCAGGCCTCACCCCTGATGCGCATGCGCTCGCACGACCTGATGCAGGTTTTCACCGAGGCCTGTGCCTGCGGGCGCAGCACCTTCCGCTTCAGAATCCTCGGGCGCTCCGACGACATGTTTATCGTCAAGGGGGTCAATGTCTTCCCCCTCGCGGTACAGGCAACCATCACCGGGAGCCAGCCGCGCTTGACCGGAGAGTTTCAGATCATCCTCGATCGGCCGCTGCCGATCGACTATGCGCCGCGCATTCTCGTCGAAGTCGCACGCGACGTTCCCAAACACGGACATGCCGAGATAATCGCCGAGACCGAGGCCGCGATTGCGAAAAACCACAATTTCACCTGTGCCATCGAGCTGGTCGAGCAGGGCACAATCGCCACGGAAAAGAAGACGCGCCGGCTGATTCGAGCCTACCTGGAGGAATCCTGATCTTTAGCGCCAGCGATTGATTTTGTTACTAACCCGGAGAATTCATAAATATGCACAAAGATCGCGCAGTATATTGATTTCACAAGGAAATATCCGAAGAAGTCTCGTATCGGTGATTACGAGCGACTGAGGATATATTTCTTGTGGAATCAATAGACAAGCGAGATTGTGCATATTCATGAATTTTCCGGGCTAAGAGAACCTCTAATTAATTTGTCATTGCGAGGATCGCGAGGCCGAAGGCCGTGGCGGGACGTGGCAATCTTTAACGTATTGATTGTAGTGTTAAGATTGCTTCGCTTTGCTCGCAATGACTAAAAGATAGCGATTTAATCAGAGCTTCCTTAACTGGAACGATAAATCCGCAAAATTCTTCAAACGAAGCGCCTGAAAACCAGCCCGCTAACACGGGCTGTTTCGGTGTTATGGCGCGCTCGGCGGGAGTCGAAC
>JAAEPH010000036.1 GCA_024232855.1 Gammaproteobacteria bacterium | reverse complement strand
CGCCCTGAATCACCAGGCACCTGATCAAGGTGTATATGCGCCCATGAGCGTGGGTGTATCGGCCAGCCAGATTCATCTTTATGTCGACGATATCGATGCCAGCTGGGAACGTGCCATTGAAGGTGGCGCTATCGTGCATACTCCGGTCTACGAGGCTTTCTGGGGCGATCGCACCGGTATTCTGCAAGATGGCAATGGCCACCTGTGGTCGATTGCCAGCAAAATCGAAAATGTAAGCCAGGACGAGGTTGCCCGCCGCGCACGCGCTGGCTTCGAATTCGAAGCAGTCTTGCCGGTTGACGCCGAATTTCCGTTGGCGGCGCCTTTATCACATGAAGTAGTTGCAGAACAAACCGTAGCTGCATAAGCTTAGGTGTTATCCAGGGCCGGAAATCATTCCGGCCCGTTAGCTTCCAGACAGAAAATATTGAAGACAACAGCCATTGAACAATTGAAGGCCCTGCGGGCCGGTCAGACCAGTGCGGTCGAGTTGCTCGAACAGATCATTGCGCGCGCGGACGATATCAACCCGCAACTGAATCCGTTTGCACTACCCCTGTATAGTCGCGCGCGCCAGGCGGCACAGGAAGCAGACAAGAAACTGGCCGCCGGAAAAGGCGGGCGCT
>JAAEPH010000035.1 GCA_024232855.1 Gammaproteobacteria bacterium | reverse complement strand
TAAACATGCACGCGCCCTTGCTTGTTCTTTGATTCCACAGGGGATTATCCTCAATCGACCGGATCAATAAGTCCGGCGCTCAATCGGATAATCCCCTGTGAAACCAAAGTCCTACGCAATCATCGCGGCAGTTTATGAATTATCCGGGCTAGTCGAAATTCGATGCTGAATTATCTATATCGGTATTCGATATTGTCTTGCGATATTCAAACAGATGAGGCATAGTAATAAATTAATGTCATCCGGGTCAATACGAGTTACACGCTCGGTAACGATCAAAATTTAGAGAGAGTTTGCTCAAATGAGACTGGGGACAATCGAGAGCATCTGGCGCTATCCCGTCAAAGGAATGCGCGGCGAAGAGATTCCACACATCTACACGGCTTTTACCGGATTGATGGGTGACCGGGTCTATGGCGTGGTAGCAGCCGATGGTAGCCCCGGACATCCGTGGCATACCGGACGCGACCAGGAAGAGTTCATACTCTACAGCCCCCGCTACAAGACAGGCGATGACCTTTTGCTGCCGCACAACCTTGACGCGACCTATAGCGAATGGGAGCCCGGAATCGACCCTATCTATCCCGATACGGAGGCGTTCAAAGTCAGCGTGGAAACACCCGAGGGGGTGACCTACGACGACATCGAAAACCCGGCCTTTATCGAGCGCCTGGAAAAAATCACCGGCCGGTCACTGCGGGTTCATGTTACCCAGAGGGGTCAATTCGATGCCCGTCCGGTTTCACTTATTTCACTGTCGACGGTAGCCAGTATCGGTGAAGGTATGGAAATGCCCATGGACAAACGCCGCTTCAGGGCGAACTTTTACGTGCAGTGGGACAAACAGGACGACCCCTGCTTCGAATTGACGCTGGTGGGCAAGACGCTAAAAATCGGCGACAAGCTGGAATTGACGATTGTTGAACGCGACCCGCGCTGCAAGGCGGTCACGCTCGATCCCGACACCGCCGAAACGTCACCCAAACTGTTGCGCTATCTAGCCCGAAGTCACGACGGCGATGCCGGCGTGTTTGCTGCAGTCCTGCAAAGGGGTCGAGTCAACAAGGGCGATCCGATCTTTCTGAAATGAACCGGTTCAAATAGGAAGGCATGGACTACACTATCGTCTGCCTGGCGGCCCTGATCGTTTCCGCCCTTACGCTGTTTTCCGGATTCGGGCTGGGAACGCTGCTGATGCCGGTCTTCGCCATTTTCTTTCCCGTCCCCATTGCCATTGCCGCGACCGCGGCGGTGCATCTGGCAAACAACCTTTTCAAGATCGTCCTGGTCGGCAAACGCGCCGATTTTGGAATAGTCCTGCGCTTCGGTGTTCCCGCCATGGCGACGGCATTTGTTGGCGCCTCACTGCTCGGTATGTTCGCTTCAATGCCGGTCATTGCCAGTTACTCCATTGGCGAAGCCGTTCACGACCTGACAGCCGTGAAACTGGTTATTGGTGTATTGATCATTACATTCGCCCTGTTCGACCTGATTCCTCGTCTTGATGAGATATCATTCGACAAGCGTTACCTTGTATTGGGTGGCGCTCTCTCCGGGTTCTTCGGAGGTTTGTCAGGAAACCAGGGCGCCTTACGCTCCGCCTTTCTACTCAAGACCGGGTTGAGTAAAGAGGTGTTCATCGGTACCGGCGTCGTGTGCGCGGTCATCACCGATTGCGCACGGCTGAGTGTTTACGGGGTCGCGTTTTATCATAGCTGGTCTGGCGAGCTTGACTCCGGGATCGGAGGCCTTGTCATCGCGGCATCCCTGGCGGCTTTTTTAGGCGCATTCATCGGCTCGCGCCTGATCAAGAAGATCACCATGCGAGTGATCCGGCTAATCGTTGGCGTAATGATGTTGGGCCTGGGACTGGGAATTGCCACAGGCCTGATCTGAATGGGGCTTAAGTTAGTGCCCTTCGGGTCAGATCTCTGGTTATGAAATCCACCAAAAAACTCCCCTCCCCCGCTAATTTGCCGCAAGCGCAAGGGTGGGTAAGGATGGTTGACTATCCACCTGAATGCCGATCGGCTCCAATCGCTCGATTAGTCGGTTCCATAGCGAGTCCGTTTCGCCAGAGAAGATCGCGTCTGCATCGGCTGCAATGACATGCCAGCTGCCACGCACAAGTTCGGAGTCGAGCTGACCGGTTGCCCACCCGGAATATCCGAGGTAAAAGCGCAGCTCGCGTTCGGGTTTCTTCGCTGCGAGCGCCTCTTCGAGCAGGCGTCGTTCCGAGCTGATATAGACATCGTCGGCAATATTCTCCATTCCTTCCGTCGCCGATTCACTGCGCATCAACATAAGTATCATTGGCAATCCGACCGGCCCTCCGTAGTACAGCGCATGCGTTGTTGCCTGTTCGTGTTCGAGGTCGGGTAACGCTTCAGACAAGCTGATATCGCTCGAGCGGTTCACAATCAAACCCAGTGTGCCGTCATTGCCATGCGCCACAAGGTAGACAACGGACCGTCCGAAATGTGAGCCGTCGAGCCCCCGCGTGGCCACCAAAAACATGCCGGGACCCGGATTTTCGGACCTCGTATCGGGTAAAGCGGGAGCAATAGATACCGGGTAAAACGACCCACCGACAACAGACTCGCCCGCCAGGACAAATCCCAGTGCGAAACAGATTGCCCACAGATCCTTAATTCGCCACATTTCTCGATTGTAATCGTTCTGAAGAAAAGTAATAGCGTCTTTGATTTTGAATTCCACTAACAGCGGTAACAGGACACACACCGCAACGCTGGCCTCATATGATTCAGCTAACAACAACAGGGCGAATCCCGCCAGTTGTGTTCGCAAAACGAGTTCCCTGATATGATTGGTTTCCCACGTCACACTTCACTCACATCAAGGGGTACGGTCAAAAAAATCATGATCGAGATAAATCCCGAACGCCTTTTGAATGATCTCAATACGCTGCGTTCCTTTGGGAGCGTTGGCAATGGTGTGGTGCGGACGGCGTTTTCAGACATTGATATGAAATCCCGGCACTGGTTGGTGGACCAGTTGACGACCACGGGCCTGAAAGCATCAATCGATGGTGTCGGGAACGTTATCGGCAAGACCCGGGGTTGCTCCCGGTCACTCCTGATCGGCTCTCATTCCGATACCCAGCCAACGGGTGGGTGGCTCGATGGTGCCCTGGGCGTTATCTATGGACTCGAGATCGCGAGAGCCTGTCACGCAGCAGGGCGATTTGCTGACGTCGGTATCGACGTCGCCTCCTGGATGGACGAGGAAGGCACCTGGTTCAGTAGCCTTGGTAGCCGTTCATTTTGCGGAGAATTCACGGACGCAGAACTTCGGGACTCCCGGAGTATCCAAGGGGAACGCATGGGCGACCTGCTACGACAGGCGGGACTGGCTGACACGCCACGCGCAATCCTGGATTCAGAGCGGTATCTGGGATACCTGGAAGCTCACATTGAACAAGGGCCTTTTTTAGAGCGGGCCGGCTATAGAATTGGTGTTGTCACGTCCATCGTCGGTGTTCGGGATTTTGTCATTCATTTTCACGGCTCCCAAAACCATGCCGGGACAACGCCTATGGATCTTCGACAGGATGCCGGCATGGCGGCAATCCACGTGGCTTACGGCCTGGACCGTATGCTGTCGAATTCAGCCCGGGAGAAGACGGTATGGACGGTCGGCGATATTAAATTTCACCCTGGAGCCGCCAGTATTGTACCGGGAGGAGCGCGAATTAACTTTCAGGTGCGCGACGCCGATGAAGGTTTTCTTGATCTCGTGACGCAAGAGGTGGAGGCCTATGTCGAGGAATTTGACGCATCCTCGAAAGTGACTCTCGAACTGGAATTGCTTGACGACAGTGTTCACGCCGTGGAGATGAACCAAAGGATGCAGGTATATTGCGCGCAAGCTGCCGAAAGACTTGTGCCGGGCGAATGGATGAACATGCAAAGCGGCGCCGCACATGATGCACAGGTACTGGCGCCGAAAATAGCGAGCGGCATGATCTTCGTGCCGAGTATTGGTGGTATCAGCCATGATTTCAATGAAGATACCGCCGAGGAGGATATTATTCTGGGATGCCAGGTAATGGCCGCCACCGTCGAAGCCATTCTTCAGGACGAGGCGTAAAATGCTGACCTTAATACCCGGCACACAGGAGGAGTGAGTTAATGAGTGAGTATGATCTGGTCATTCAAGGCGGTACCGTCGTGACCGCGACAGATACCACGAGATGTGACATCGGCATCAAGGACGGAAAGATTCTGGCACTGGCCGAATGCTTGACTGGCGCAAGAGAGATAGTCGATGCAGGCGGGATGTACGTGTTGCCGGGCGGCATAGATGCTCACGTTCATCTGGATGAACCACCCTTTTACGGGGTCCTGTTGAACGATAGTTTCGAGACGGGCACCAGGGCGGCAGCCTGCGGTGGCACGACGACGATCATCTCTTTCGCTCAGCAGCAAAAAGACCGCCCGTTACGAAGTACGATCAACGATTATCATGCGAAGGCATCGGGAAAAGCGGTCATAGATTACGGTTTTCACGTCATATTGACCGATCCGAGTGAACGGGTGGCAAACCAGGAAATCCCCGCCCTGATCGAGGACGGCTATACCTCCTACAAGTGTTTCATGACTTATGATGGCTACCTGGATGACGGGCAGATATTGAAAACCCTGGAGGTGGCTAAACGCGAACGGGCAATGGTCATGATCCACGCCGAAAACGAGCACTGTATCCGCCATATGGCCAGGAAATTCGAAGACGAAGGCCATACGTCGCTTGATAACTTCCCGAAGATGGCGCCGATGTGCGTTGAGCGCGAGGGCACCCATCGCGCCATTTCGATGAGCGAGTTGATGGATGTTCCAATTCTGCTGGTTCATGTATCCGGCCGGGAGGCGATGGATCAAATCCGTTGGGGGCAGGATCGCGGGTTGAAGATTTACGGGGAGACCTGCCCACAGTATCTGTTCTTGACCGATGAGGTTTACAGGGAGGGGGGCTGGGAAGCCGCCAAATACCTTTGTGCACCACCGCCCAGAGATGCGGAAAATCCGGATGCGTTGTGGCGCGGGATCGCTAGCGGTATCTTTCAGGTGATCTCATCGGATCACAATGCTTTCCAGTTCGACAGCACGTCGGGAAAGAAGGCCAGCGGTCCGCAGCCTCATTTCCGCAAGGTCGCACCGGGCATTCCCGGTATCGAGGCGCGACTGGCCCTGGTGTTTTCAGAGGGCGTGTCACGCGGGCGAATCGATATCAATACATTTGTCGCCACCACCGCAACCAATCCTGCAAAAATTTATGGGCTTTATCCGCGCAAGGGAACCATTGCCGTCGGCGCCGACGCGGACATCGCGATCTGGGATCCCGAGATGAAACGGACGATTACCCATGACCTCTTGCACGAAGAGGTTGACTATACCCCCTACGAAGGGATTGAGATCAAGGGCTGGCCGGTGAAAGTCTTTTCCCGGGGAAACCTGATCGTCGCGAATGGGGACTATGTCGGCGAAGCAGGCCGTGGTGAGTTTCTACGCCGCGAGCGTAGCAACATTGAACCCCCGCAGGGGAAGCCGGTTCGCGACAACTGAGTAAAAGAGGAATCGCGGAGAAGGCATGAACGATTAGTGCCCCATAATCATCTGGCCCCGTTCAGCGATAGCGCCGGATTTTACTGGTGGATACCCGATATTTCACCAGGCCCGTGGCAATGATGAGCGCGCAGACTACTCCATCCAGCACGGGCACCCCCAGTTTCTGTTGCAGTCGCTTGTCCATTCCCGTCATTCCCGCACACCCCAGAACAATCACCTCGGCCATATCTTCCTCGATAGCCGCTTGTGCCGTTAGCAGGTACTTTTCCTCGTCACTTCGATTTTCGAGGGCCGCAACGGGGAATTTAACGGATGCTAAAAGATCCTGTAAGTGGTAGCTTCGAATCAACGCATCCTTATTGGGGACGGAACGAGAATCCGTGGAAATAACGGAAAAGCGATGCCCCAGCATGGTTGCAATCTTCATCGAGGCTTCTCCAATTCCAACCATGGGTTTGTTTGTCAATTCCTTCATAAGGTCCAAATTGGGGTCACAGTGGCAGGCCACGATGAAGCCATCGTAGTCGGCTTCATTCCGCTTCAACAATTCAACCATTCCCGGCAAGGCGGTGGCGGTATCGTGATAAGTGTCGATAAATAGCGGGGCGCCCGGGGTGGATTGACAATCCACGTCAAAATCACCATCGGAAAATTGTGTGGCAGAAGACAAAATGGCCTGTGACATTTGTTTATCGCTGTTGGGATTGATGATGAGCAGTTTCATATCTTTCACAGCGTTTGATCCCCTATGGTAAACCCCGCACCAATAGAACGGATATCGGTAATGGTCTCTACAAGATCGTCATAACGGATATCGGGTGAAATGACCAGGATCCGCAGCACGATCGCATCCCCTAGCCGGGTAACGGAGATAGAGCGTCTGCCTTCTCTTAAAATGGTTTCGTAGATGAACGTCTGCAGATCGTTTCTGCGGTTCTCTGGAACATGGCTCGGCTGGTACTGAAAACAGAGAACCCCCGTATCCGGTTCGTGCCAGCAACGAAAGTCGTCCTGAGTCATGAGATGTTCACTCAGTCGCCTGATGTTCTGTAAAGGGATACGCAGTTTTTCCAGGACCTCGTCCATTCCCTGATGCAGGAGGGAGGTGACGAGAGGCAAGGCGGACATTGGGCGGGTGGATGGCGGCGACTTGATACCAGGGTTGGGTTCGTTGCTCGTTTCCCGATTGAAGTAATGGCTGAACAGGCTGATTCTCGTGAAATCCCGCTTGTCGTTCACAAATAGCACCGAATTGGGAATGGGGATTCCCAATTGCTTGTGCGGGTCCCAGGTAATCGAATCCACCTTTTCCATGCCTTGAAACTGCGACTGGCATTCAGGAAGCAAGCTGAACGAAAAACCATATGCCCCGTCGAGATGCAACCAGGCGTCGCAATGTCGTGCCGCCTCGAGTAATGCTTCTATCGGATCGATCGTACCCGTAGAGGTCGTCCCCGCGGTTGCGACAATGCAACACACATCCCGGGTCCCTTTCAATTCCGCCAAAGTTTTCCGGAGTTGTTCCAGGTCGATCTGGCGGTTGGCGCCCACTTCCAGGGAGACGAGGTTTTGTTCGCCAAGACCCAGCATTCGCGCGGACTGATTTATTGAAAAGTGTGCATCCCTGGAAGTCAGAATCACCAGGCGGGAAGAATCCTGAAAGCCGGACATTCCTTGTATTCCAAAATCGAATCCTTCGAGTTCGGCTTTTTTATGGATTGCCAGATAAAGCGCTTCCTGATTGGCATAGGTGCCCGAATACATGAAGGTGGCATCGGCTTGTTCGGACAACCGAAATAAGCGACATAAGCTTTTACAACAAAGTTCTTCCAGCATTGCCCCACCGGGGGATACCTGCCAATTGGTCACTCCCTGGTTATGGGCCAAAGCAATTTGAGCCCCTAAAGCAGCCCCCTGTTCAGGAATGCTGTTGTACATCGATTGAAACCCCGCATGATCGTATCGCATCAGATGAGGGAGCAAGTTTTCTTCAATCAGTTGATTGATCTTTATCAGCGATTGCCCGGCGCCCTGAAAATCCACCAACGGCAACAGGTCTCGTTGCACTTCTTCCGGTGATGCGCCTGAAAAGAGGCGATTTTGTTCTGTATTCATTTCGAAGCAGTTAGTCGGATTCCAAAGAGCATTGAAGATGTAGACGCCCCTCTTTTTAACTGAATCGAAGGCTACCATCCGGGATCGATACCTCAAAGTGGCAAGTTATGCCACCGAACCCATCGATAGTAAGGGAGTGTCTAAGAAACCAACTCTAATCTACGTTGGCCCTGATGTCGACAGCACTCATGATCCATTGGTCGCTGGTTCGAGTCCAGCCGGGCCCACCAATTCAATGAAGGTCAATGGCTTATAGCCGCGGGGACCGGGGACTGCAGCAGGTAAGGGAGTCAGTGACCCCAAAGTCAAAGTCTTAATTGGAAAATGGGTATACTGTTCCCGGTTTATCGAACAGAGAATCCAATCGCCAGTGAAACCTTTTTCGGGCCGAAAATTTGCACTGACACTCCTGCTCCTGGTTGGCGTGGTTGGCGTGGTTGGCGCTGTCGGGATTCACGCGTCGAGTGCCAACGCCTTGCAGGGAGCAGACGATGCCGGCTTTCTGAATTTGGTTGATACGTGGCTCGGCGACAATGACCCGGGCAGTCTGCCCGTGCTATCGAGATTGTCGCGCGAGGGGAACAGCGCGGCGCGGTTGTTACTGTCACGAATCGAAATTACGGATCGCGCATCGGGGGCGTTTATCCGTCAATTGTCGCGCCCCGAGCGCCTCGACCTATACCGATCGAACCGGGGAAACGGTGTGTTTCGATCAAGCTGGATAAAGGTCGAAGCTGATCGCGGAAACCCGCTGGCGCAGGTCCTGTTTGAAGGCACGGCACCCGGCATCAACCTGGCCGCCATCGAACGGCTCTACGATGCCGGCGAGTTCGAGGCGACCGAACACCTCGTCCGCAAAATCGCGGTCGACGGATCACAGGCCGAACGGGCGAAGCTTGCGCAGTTGCTGATCCCGATGTCGGAGTTGACTCCCTACCTGCGAGGATTCCGATTTTCCCGCCAGGGTATGACGACGGGGCGCACCGCCTTGCAACACATGATCGGTACTATTGAGGGGATCGACCCGGTTTCGGTTGAGCTGGATTCAGACCCGGAAACCGAAGCGGCGACGAAATTCATCGATCTGGGTTACCAGGCCGGGGCGCAAACCATCGGTGACCTCGACACAAACAGACACGACCAAACGATTGTGAAATGGGTGACGACCGCACCACCGGCCAGGCCCCTCGCAAACCTGTGCCGTCGCGCCTGTAGCGGTCGGCAGGTTTCAGCCTGCGCGATCACGGGCTTTGGCCTGGTGGGTGGATATTACGAATTGATACGATTCGACAGCCCGCTCGAATCCATCATTCCGCAGGACCGGTTTCTCGGCAGTAAGCGCGCCATCGGCATGATGCTCAGGCGAATCGCGGCGGCCAGAACCGAGGCCGGGGTTCAGGTATTCTCGGAATCCGAGCTCGAGCAGGAGAGTCCTTGCCTGGCGGCGGCGGTCAGGGGCAGAGATTACTCTTTAGATGCGGGCTAAAGGATAGCGTCCTTACAGGTGGATCCCGGATGGGAATTACGGTGACAATTAGCTGTCATCTCAAATGACGCTTACCTGTTGGCAATCACTTCAGCTAAAAGGCAGAGTATTTCGTACATCAAGGTAGCGCCTACCAATGCCGTGTTACCGCCGGGATCGAAAGGCGGAGAGACCTCTACCACATCGCCGCCAATCAGGTTGAGATTACGCAAGCCCCGCAGCAGGGCTTGCGCCTCAATGGTTGTAATGCCGCCGATTTCCGGCGTCCCCGTTCCCGGCGCATATACCGGATCAAGTCCGTCCACATCGAACGAAATATAAGTGGGCCCATTACCGACGACCCGACGCGCCTCCTTGATAACTGCGTCGATACCCATCTGCGTAAATTCCTCCATGAAAATAACCCGCATACCCTGCTCAAGCGAATAGTCCCAACCCTCGGTCGTATTTTGCGCTCCGCGGATGCCGATCTGAACCGTCCTCGAGGCATCCAGCAGGCCATCCTCATGAGCCCGGCGGAAGGGTGTGCCATGCATAAACTTGGAGCCCTGAAATTCATCCCAGGTGTCCGTATGGGCATCAATATGGATAAGGCCTACTGGTGCATCCCGCGCAATGGCCTTCATAACTGGATAGGTTATGGAATGATCACCCCCGGCGCTTAGCGGGATTACCCCGGCGGCATGGACACAGGCAAAAAATAATTCGATATCACGGACAGCGGCATTGTGGTCAAACACACTCTCGAAAGTGACGTCACCAATATCGGCAATCCTGCAAAGGGCATAAGGGTCGACCCTGGTTACATGATGAATCGATCGCATTAGGCTCGACTGATTGCGTATTTCGCGTGGCCCATGACGGGCGCCAGGCCTGTTCGTTACTCCACCATCGTAGGGTACGCCAATCAATGCAATATCGAGACCCCCTGGATCAGGCTGGTAGGGTGTGCGCATAAAAGTCGGAATTCCCATATAACGAGAAAGATGCTTTTGGTCCTGCTCCGTAGCCATGATTTAAACAAACCTCTGTTGAAGGATTTTCCGGTGCTGACAAGTGAACTTATTCAATATATTCATTGCCGCCATACAGCCACATATTATGCTACAGCATTTTCCCGGGACGCAAAGACATGAGTGAATTCGAGGTCAAGCCAAAATGCCACTTACTTAAGCCAAAACGGCTGTCATTGCGATACCCAAAGGGCATAAATACCCAAAGGGCATAAAGGAGCGCCAGCGACGCGGCAATCTCCAAGTGCTTGATCTTAAGCAAAAAGATTGCTTCGCTTCGCTTTTAGGCCCCCTGGGTCCGCAATGACGTCAGTTTTGGGTTTACGTAAGTGCCATTCTGGCCTGACCCAATGTACATGTATGCTGCTCATGACTAAGGCGAACGCTTCGCGCTAGCTGACTATCCAACGACGGCGAAGGTACTCGCCACCGGTGTGATTGCTGTCGTCAACGCCGACATGACTGACTCGGAAACGAAATGGATGAAAAAATACGGCCTGAACAGCATGCTACTCGCCTCCTGATCACCGCGCGCTTGTTGGAACACGGTTCGTCCACAAGGTCCATACATTAGGTATACTATCCGCTTAAGTCAAAATCGGATCGCCTGCTCATGTTGTTAGTCGATAGCCTCGCCGAAGAACACATACTCTGCGCGATTCGCAATGGTGAATTCGATGATCTTCCAGGCATGGGTGAGCCGCTGGTGCTGGACGACGATAGCGGCATACCGGATGAACTGCGCGTAGCCTACCGGGTTCTCAGGAATGCCGGCTGCCTGCCGCCCGAGCTGACCCTGAGAAACAAAA
This sequence comes from Gammaproteobacteria bacterium, assembly GCA_024232855.1. GTDB lineage: Bacteria > Pseudomonadota > Gammaproteobacteria. Next base: position 5,298 of record JAAEPH010000035.1, on the reverse strand, counting down.
TACAGCAGTTGGGAAGCCTGCTCGATCAGGCCGAACTGGCGGCCGAGGAACAAATCATCCGGCGACGGCTTTGCCTGTTGAAGGCGAGGCTCACAATGCATGGGCAGGAGGGCAACCTGCTCATCCGGGAACGGGACTACCGCGAAAAACTGGTTGCCAGGATAGCGCGTGACGTTAACAAGAGCGAACACCCGGTTCGAACCGAAATCCAGGCGGCGCCATCGCGATCCGGTCGTGGAATTCGATTCTGAACTGGCCGGCAAGCTGGCACAGGCGCGCGCGCTGCTGGCGCGTTGTCAACGCGTCGCCGCGTTTTCGGGCGCCGGGCTGAGCGCCGAATCGGGGCTATCGACCTTTCGCGACCCCGATCCCGATTCGCTGTGGTCACGGTTCGACCCGACCGAACTGGCGTCGGTAGCGGGCTTCGAGGCAAACCCGGAAGGTGTCATCGACTGGTACAACTGGCGGCGGCGCGCTCACGCCGGCGTGCAGCCAAACGCGGCCCATCGAGCGCTCGCCTCACAGCCCCGAATGATTCAAATTACGCAGAACGTCGATAACCTGCTGGAACAGGCCGGCGTCGCGTCGCAACAGGTATACCACCTGCACGGCAGCATCCTGCACGACCGTTGCCACAATCCGGGCTGCACGCATCGCGTAGCCGTCGAGCTCGAAGCGCCATCGACCTCGCGCGCCTGCCCCCGATGCGGCGAGCGTATGCGCCCGGCGGTGGTCTGGTTTGGAGAAAATTTGCCGCAAGCGACCTGGAACCGGGCACAGCATCTGTGCATGCAACTCGATTGCCTGCTGGTCGTCGGTACCAGCGCAACGGTTTATCCGGCCGCCGGCCTGATCGCATTGGCCAGGCAGCACGACAGCCGCGTGATCGTAATTGATCCCAGCACGGGCGCGGCCGGGGAGCAGGCCGATGTTTACCTCGCGGGCCAGGCCGGGGAAGTGTTGCCGGCGCTGCTCGATGGTTTCGATCTGGCTTCGAACCCCTGATCGCAACGCGCGATGATCAAGAGGCTCCGCGGCTAGCCCGCATCCCAATGTGAGAAATCACAAAAGCCAGAGACCAGTTTAGTGACCGGTATCAATTGCGATATCGATCGTTTCGAATAAGTTAGGAGGGTAGAAACCAGCTACATGCAAAGGCTCGACTGAGAACTTGTCATGCATTTATTGGGAAGGACGACTATTTTGGCTTTCGGCCTGTTGCTTTTGCTGACCGGCTTTTGCGGATCAAGTTCGAATGGCACCGGTTCCGATGATCCAGACCCTGAGACTGCTTATGCGATAGGTGATGAAGGGCCTGCAGGTGGTTGGGCATTCTATGTTACCGGCGACGGCTTGCACGGCATGGAAGCCAGTCCGGTGAACCTGATTAATGCAAGGTGGGGCTGTCATGGTTATGACTTACAAGGTGCCGATGGGTCGGAAATCGGTACCGGGGCGACAAATACAGCCGAAATACTGGATGCATGCACCGAAACACCCATAGCGGCGGATAGAGCAATTTTTTATACGCTAAACGGCTTCTTCGACTGGTTTCTGCCGTCGTTCGAGGAACTGGAGTTGATGTACCTCAACATAGGGCAAGGAAGCACTACTATCGGCAACGTAGGCGGGTTTACCGATATTGCTTATTGGAGTTCGACGGAGATTGACAACCGTCGAGCAAGGGCCTTTTGGTTCGGCGGCCTGAGTGCAGGTCTCCAATACAAATCGAAGAAATCCCGCGTCCTCGGAGTCCGTGCGATAAGGACTTTCTGATCATTTCTGGATCCCGGCTTGCGCCGGGATGACATAGTGGATGCCGGTTACCTGACCGTCACGCCAATACGCTGCGCCAGGTAATCGCGAAAATGTGCGGCCACGTCTTCGCCATCGATATCTTCGGCGAGGGTTACCTTGCGACCTTGATCGTCCTCGGCCCTGATCTTGAAATGTTCGATTTTGTCGACGCCCTGGCCGGTGCTGCCCGAACGCTTGATGCTCAGATGTGAAATATCGCCGCGCCGTAGTTGCCGCCGGTAAATGGGGATAAACATCAAGCTACGCAACACCGAAACCTCGCCGGGCTCGATATCGACTTTCAGGTTGTTGAGAAGAAGATAGACGGTTGCAATCGCCGCCACCAGCGCCATCAGGAAAAACGGAATGCCGAAGATAGTAATAAAAATACCGAACAGGCCACCCCCACTCGCCATATCGGCCATCGAGTAACTGGCAAAACCGAAACCCCCGGCGAATACCGCGGCGAACAGGGTTAGCATCTTGTTACGAAACATTGGGAAGCGGAGCTGGATTCGGTTGCCTTCGTTGCGCAATCGCATAGCGCGTGACAGGCCTTCGATATCGAACCGGCCGCTGGCGATGGCGAGCCTGGCGGCATCGGAATCCTGCTTGCGAACCGCCGCGGCCTGAGCGCTGATATCGTGGCTGACGTTTCGCGCGGTTTCACCGGTGGCGAATACCGGAATATTGTAACTACGATCCAGGTCGGTAGTACCGTCTTGTTTCGCCTGCTGCCAGGTCTTGCGCATCTTCCATAATGACGGACCTCGGTGCGCCGAGACTGTACTCGAACTTCGCAGGCTGGCGTAAATGACCCCGAGGCCGACAAGCAGGAATATCGAACAAAAAACGCCCGTCAATGCAAACAGGCCCCAACGCATATGGCGGTCGATGACCGCCTCCGACGGGTTATCCGGGTTCACCCAGATCGGCAGAAACTCATCATTGATTTGAACCTGGTGCAGATAAGCCTGCATGTCCTGATGATAGGAGCCGATGTTATCCTTGAATTCGCTGACTCCAACGCCCGTACTCCGGTAACTTTCGCCGGCGAAATCATAGCTGTAACTGGTTAACGTTTCGTTGTCGGTGCCCGCCAATAACAAAAGCTGACCTGTCGAACCATGCCAGAAGGAGACAACCGAATGCAGGGAACTGCCGTATCGGTCACATTACGGAGTTTTCACGCCCGCTCGCGGCGCTCGAAACCTGCGCCAATTCCAGTTTCAAGAGGGCCTGTGCAAGCGCTCGGGCGCACCGCTTCCGGCATCGGACAAACGGGCCGAAAAGCGGTGTCAGCGGTAGTTTATGGCTGTTTTAGCCAGCGCTTAACGTATCATAGGTCCCAATTTGAAAATATCCGACCTTTGCATGGCCACAAGCCGCCAAAAAAGAGAAATACTCTCCTATACTCATTAACGGTCCCGGGCACTTCCATGCTTGAAAAACGGTATTTTATTGAAGTTTTTTCTGGTCGTGAACCGGTCTTGTAGCTTCGCGTTTTGCTAGGTAGCGTGAAAAAAATGAATATGAAAAAACAGTTAGTCCAATGTCCGGGGCAACGGTGGTGTCAGGCATGAGCGACCGGTTTTCACAAAAGTGGCTCGAAACCCTGTGCAGCCTGCTGCCGGATGTAGATTCGGCTGTATTCATGGTGCCGGATGCGGACAACGATGGACTCCATCTGCTGGCACGCTGGCCCAACGGCCTCGACCAGCCCATGGACTTTTTCGACTCGGTCAAGTACGCCCTGAAGAAGCAGGGTGAGGTTTGCCTCGCCAAGGCCCGTACCATCGACGGGCAGGCGCTCGATTTTTTCGCCAAACCGCTGTACATCCGTTCAGACCTGGCCGGCGTGCTTTCCATCAAGATGAAACATCTGCCAACTTCAAAGCACAAGGCCGTATTCAAGTCGCTCAAGCGCAGCATCAAGTGGCTTGGCCTCGCCAACCAGGACAAGTCCGAGAGCGATAAGTTTTACGGTAGCGTCGTCGGCGTGCTCGCGAGTTGTTTCGAACAGCAAGGCTACCACCAGGGCTTGATGCGCATGGTCGCCGAACTCACCAGCGAGTTCGATTGCGAACGCGTCGCCTTCGCTGAAATGCACGGTCATCATTGCAACGTCGTCGCCCTGTCGAACAGCGCCGATTTTGACCAGCGTTCCAACCTGGTGCGCAGAATTGCCGACGCCATGGATGAGGCGGTGGAGCAGGACCGCGCGATTCTGTATCCGCAGGCTGACAGCAAGCTGATCCAGCGCGCCCACCAGAAATTGCAACGCAAGCATGACATCGACTCGCTGGTAACGATTCCGCTGGCATCTTCGGGCAAGGTTTTTGGCGCCATAACCCTGATCGGCAACGAAACTTCCCCGCTGGACAGCAAAACCCTCGATATCTGCCAGCAAATCATGTCACTGCTGACCCCTTTCCTGATGCTCAAGCGCGACCAGGAACGCGGCTTTCTGGCGCGCACGGCAGGCAGTTTCGGCAACGGCCTGCGCGCGTTACTCGGAATCAGGTATCTGAAAGCCAAGCTTGTGCTCATCGTGATGGCAGCCTTGCTTACCGTGGCAAGCCTCGTCGAAGCCGACTTTCGCATCACCGCAATCGCGGTCCTCGAAGGCGAGGTGCAGCGAGTCGTCGCGGCGCCGATATCCGGCTACCTGTTATCGTCGTCGGTGCGTGCCGGCGACACCATTCGCCGTGGAGAAATCATGGCCAGCCTCGATGATTCCGAACTCAAGCTGGAACTCACCAGGCTCAATGGCGGACTGCAAAAATCGCGGCGCGAATACCGCCAGGCCCAGTCTTCACGCGACCTGGTCGGCGTTCGCGTGATCAAGGAACAAATCAACCAGATCATCGCAGAAATCGAATTGATCGAACAACAGCTCGAAAGTATTCACCTGACGGCGCCGTTCGACGGGGTCGTCATCGAGGGCGACCTGAGCCAGGCGCTGGGTTCACCGGTGGAACGTGGCCAGACCCTGTTCAAGATTGCCCCGCTCGACGACTACCGCATCATCCTCAAGGTCGACGAGAGCGAGATCGCCTACGTAGAGCAGGGTCAGCAGGGCTTGTTGACGCTGTCGAGTCTTTCGCAACAAAGTATGCCGATCCGGATCGAACGAATCACCTCGGCCGCAAAGGCCGAGGACGGTGCGAATTTCTTCAGGGTCGAGGCCTCGTTGCCGGAATCGACGGGCATCTTGCGACCCGGCATGGAAGGTATCGGCAAGATCAATGCGGGCCGCGAACGCATGGCATGGATCTGGACTCACGAATTCATCGACTGGTTCAGGCTCTGGGCCTGGTCCTGGTGGCCCTAGCCTGCATATTACATCAGTCGGTCACGGTCCTAGCCCGGAAAATTCATAAATATGCACAATCTCGCTTGTCTATTGATTCCACAAGAAATATATCCTCAGTCGCTCGTAATCACCGATACGAGACTTCTTCGGATATTTCCTTGTGAAATCAATATACTGCGCGATCT
>JAAEPH010000034.1 GCA_024232855.1 Gammaproteobacteria bacterium | reverse complement strand
TGCACGATCTCGCTTGTCTATTGATTCCACAAGAAATATTCCCTCAGTCGCTCGTAATCACTGATACGAGACTTCTTCGGGAATTTCCTTGTGAAAACAATACCCTGCGCGATATTCGCGCAAATTTATGAAATTTCCGGGCTATATGTTTATTCGAAGGGTAAGCAGGGTAATTTGACTAAAGATCAAATTACTCAATTAAAAGCCATAGTTGAAAGGTGGTGATGATGAACAAAGAAATGTTTAATGAACTCCTGGAAAGTATTCAGGAAATGGACGAGATTGTAAGCGGCAAGAAAAACGTTTCTCGTAGTTTTGATTTTCCAGATCCTGAAGTGAAAGCAATTCGTAGTCACTTAGGTGTTTCACAGGAAAAATTCGCCATCATGCTGGGTGTAAGCAAACGCACAGTGGAAAACTGGGAACAGGGCCGCCGGCATCCAACTGGTGCGGCTAGATCATTATTGCGAATCGTGGAAGCCGACCCAGAGCATGCACTACGAGCCTTGAGGGCATTGTATAAGGACTAGAGGAGTCAGATTATCTTGAACATCGTCCCGCAATAGGGACACTTGCCTTCGCCGTCGTTCTCCTGCACCGGGATGTAAACCCTCGGGTGTGAATTCCACAGGCTGGTGCCCGGCATGGGGCAGTGGATTGGCAAGTCATCGGGTTTTACTTCGACCGCGGATCTGGCATTCGGTGTCGAATAAGCGTTTTGGTCGGATGCAGTGTTTGGATTTACCATCGGTTCTTTAGTCCACGAAAGTTAAGAGGTCGAGATACTTCTCGTTACGCCCGTGCACCAGGTCGAAATAGTCTGATTGCAGGCGCTCGGTGATCGGTCCGCGCGAACCGCTGCCGATGGGGCGGTTGTCGAGTTCGGCGATGGGCGTCACTTCGGCGGCCGTGCCAGTAAAAAATGCCTCGTCAGCGACGTAGATTTCGTCGCGCGTCAAGCGTTTTGTGATGATCTCGAAGTCGTGATCCTGCGCCAGCCTGAAAATGGTTTTACGGGTAATGCCATTCAACGCCGTCGTCGTCTCGGGCGTGTAGATTACACCGTCCCTGATAACAAAGATATTCTCGCCGCTGCCCTCGGCGACGTAGCCCTCGGGATCTAACAACAGGGCTTCGTCGTAACCGTCCTTCAGCGCTTCGCCGAGCGCCGCCATCGAATTGATGTACTGGCCGTTGGCCTTGGCCTTGGTCATCGCGATATTGGGGTGATGCCGCGTATAGGAGGAAGTCTTGATGCGGATGCCTTTTTCCAGGCCTTCCTTGCCGAGGTAGGAACCCCACTCCCAGGCGGCGACGATGCAGCGCACGCGCAGGTTGTCGGCGCGCAGGCCCATGCCCTCGGAGCCGTAAAAGACCATCGGCCGGATGTAGGCGCTATCGAGCTTGTTGTCGCGCACCGAGGCGACCTGCGCGTCCATCAGTTGCGGCTTGTTCCAGGGGATCGGCATGCCGAGCACCTTGCAGGAATCGAGCAGGCGCGCGGTGTGCGCCTCCAGCGCGAAAATGGCCGGGCCCTTGTCGGTGTGATAGGCGCGTACACCTTCGAAACATCCCATGCCGTAATGCAGGGTGTGAGTCAGGACGTGGACGGTGGCCTCCCGCCAGGGGACCATTTTTCCGTCAAACCAGATGAAGCCATCGCGGTCATCCATCGACATAGTTAGTTCTCCAGCTTGCCGAAACAATCGTTCCAGCAGTTCTTAACATGAGCCAGTTGCCCGGCAATCAATTCGGCATCCATTTCGGCGGACTGGTTTTGCAGCACGGACTGGTGCAGCAACCGATGATAGTCTTGGTAGATTTCAACCAGCTGCGATTGCGAACCGGTAATCAGGTTTAGCCTGAATAGCGCCTTCAGAAGGCTAATGTTATCAGAATATAAACAATCGGAGCCAATACTATTTGCCTGCAACAGGACCCAGTACTGGACCATGAACTCGATGTCGACCATGCCCCCGCGCGACTGTTTCAGGTCGACGCGATCACCTTCCGGGGGCCGCTTGGCCTGGTACATGCGTTCACGCATATCGACGATGTCCTTGCGCAACTGGTCCGGGTCGCGCTGCAGCGTCAAAACCTGCGCTCGAATCCTGTCGAACTCGGGTTTGAGCGCGTCGCTACCGGCGACCAGGCGCGCCCGCACCAGGGCCTGGTGTTCCCAGGTCCAGGCCTTTTCCAGTTGATAACGCAGGTAGGCCGCGCTCGAAGACACCAGCAGGCCCGATGAACCCTCGGGCCTCAGCCTGGAGTCGATTTCATAGAGCTTGCCCGATGCCGTCAGAACACTGGTCATGGAAATAATCTTCTGCGCCAGGCGTGCAAAAAAAAGTGAATTTTCGATCGATTTATCGCCGCTGGTGTACTGCGCTTCACCGCTCGAATCGTGCAGGAAGATCAGGTCGAGATCGGACTGGTAGTGCATTTCGTAGCCGCCGAGCTTGCCGTAACCGATGATCGCGAATTCCGCGCCGCGCCGCGTACCCGCTGCGCTGCATTGGGGTTGACCGTATCGCTGTCGCAGGGCCTTGTTCGCCAATTGATAAACGGCCTCGAGCACGACTTCGGCGAGGTCGCAGAGGTAGCGGCTCACCTGGGTCGCATCGATCTCCCGGGCCAGTTCGGCACAGGCTATTACCAGGGTCTGCTCGCGCTTGAACAAGCGCAGGCTGTCGAGTTCGAGCTCGGTGTCGCCCTCGATGGTTGCAAGTTGCTGTTGCAGTCGGCGCAGTAGCGCGGATTTGTCGAAACGCTGCGCATCGCCGCTTTGAATCAGGTTTTCGATCAGCATTGGATACTGTGAGACTTCGCCGGCAATCCACTCGCTGCGATCGAACAGCGAAGCCAGGCGTTGCAGCAGGGTCTGGTTCTTAAACAAAAGCTCGAAGTAGACGCTGCGACCGGCGATCGACGAAAACAGGCGTAACAGACGTTCGAACAAGATCTCGGGGCGGTCGCTGAAACGAATCGCCTCGAGCAGGCCGGGCAGCAATACGCTGAAGCGTTGCTTGGCGCGCGCCGACATGAAGTTCCAGGCCTTCGATTGCAGAAAACGATTGAGCAGGCGGGTAATTTCCTGCGTCTCTGCGATACCGGAGTTTTCGATGAAATCCCATTGCTTCCCATCTTCTATACCCTCGGCAAAGCTGTCGTCGATCACGGCTTCAGGCCTGGGGCTGTCATCCCGTTTGAACAGGTCGTAAAAGCATGCGCCGACCCGTTGGCGATGTATCCGTAACTGCTCGAGAACGCCATCCCAGTCATCGAGGTCCATGGTCGCGGCGATGCGTCGCTGCTGGCCAGCGTCGTCGGGTAAATCATGGGTTTGTTGGTCGTTGTACATCTGAATGCGATTTTCCAGCAATCGCAGAAAACAGTAGGCATCGCGCAGCTTGTCGATGCTGTCACCGTCGACGATCTCGTATTTGCACAGGGCGTCAAAGCTGTCGAAAATACCGCTGCACTGTAGCTGGTGGTTACGCCCTCCACGCAGTATCTGGAAAGCCTGCACAAAAAACTCGACTTCACGAATCCCGCCCTGGCCCACCTTTATGTTGACGCGCATGCTTCGGGACCTGGCCTGGGCATCGATTTTTGCCTTGAGCGTGGCGAGCCCGTCGAACACCCGGTAATCGAGGTACTTGCGATAGACGAAAGGTCTCAGCATCATAGCCAGCGACTGCCGGCTGGCTTCACTGCCCGTGATAATGCGCGCCTTTACCATGGCGTACTGTTCCCATTCGCGACCGTGCAACTGGTAGTAGTGTTCGAGCGCGCTATGTTTGAGTACCACCGGTCCGGACTCGCCCCAGGGCCGTAACCTCAGGTCTACCCGGTAAACAAACCCATCCGCGGTGGCGTCGCTCAACAGCTGGTTGATCTGGCGAACCACGCGGCTGAAATACTCCTGGTGGGTCAACTGACCGTAGCCCGACAACTCGCCGTCGCTGTCGTAGCAGCAGATCAAATCGATATCCGAGGAAAAGTTGAGTTCGCGCCCGCCAAGTTTACCCATGGCGATAATGTTCAATTCCATGGGATCACCGTTCCCCTCGGCTGGTTGCCCGTGCTTGGCGGATAATTGTCGCTGGCAGATGTCGAGTGCACTGCGAATCAACTGATCCGCGAGATCGCTCAGGTGCAGCAATGTGGATTGCAGCGGGTTTGCCGCGACCACGTCGAGATAAATGATTTCCACCAGTTTGCGATGTCGATAGAGGCGCAGCTCGCGTTTGACCTGGTCAAGATCGATTTTTTTACCCTCGTCAAGATCGATAATCTGCGCATCCAGTTCGAATTCCACGAGTTCCGACAAGGGTTCAATCAATTCGGGTCGGCGTTGTAGTTGAGCGAGTGCATAGGGACTCGCGATTGCGAGCCGCTCGATTTTCTCCCTGGTGCAGGCCGAAAACTGATGGGATTCCAGATAGTCCGCTACGGGTTGCCACTGAAAACGATCTTCCGCCAGCAGGGCAGGGTTATTCGCCGGGTTCTTCATAAGTGGTTTTTATCACAAATGAGAACTGTTATTATTTGCGTTTAGTTTATAATTCATTTATATCTTCTGCGTTTCCGTAATGGGGTGTGTCATTTTCTTGCCGGACAAGTTTAGCGCTGAATCCAGTTCACAAACCATAATAATTTACCGGCATAGCGCATTTGAACTTAACCGGGTAAGTACCGCGGCCTGTTGTTGGACGTGGCTTACGTTTTTCGAGTAACTGACTCTTGAGTTCCCAGCCTGAAAGTTTTTCCTATCGGCCAGGTTTATGGAAGCCGGCAATGATCCTGCTGGCAACGCTGCTCAGCCTGCCCATTTTCACGATCGCCAGCTTCCTGCTGTATCCCTCCAACGAGATCTGGCAGCATTTGCATGAAACCGTACTCAACGAATACCTGCTCAATTCGGCGTTGCTGATGCTTGGCGTTGCCGCGGCCACCCTGGTCATCGGAGTAGGCTGCGCGTGGTTGACCAGCCTGTGTGTTTTCCCGGGCAAGAAGCTGTTCGCCTGGGCTCTGCTGATGCCGCTCGCGTTTCCGGGTTACATCATCGCCTATACCTATACCGGCATGTTCGATTTTGCGGGTCCGATACAGACCTGGATTCGAGACCTGACCGGTTGGGGCTACCGGGATTATTATTTCCCCGAGATCCGTTCCCTGGGCGGAGCGATCACCATGTTTTCGCTGGTATTGTATCCCTACGTCTACCTGCTATCGCGCGCCGCTTTCCTCGAACAATCGGTGTGCGTGCTGGAAGTAAGCCGGACGCTGGGTTGCTCGGTGTGGTCGAGTTTTTACCGTGTCGCGCTGCCGCTGGCGCGCCCGGCCATCGTCGCCGGTGTGTCGCTGGCCCTGATGGAGACCCTTGCCGACTACGGTACGGTTTCGTTTTTTGGGCTGGGTGTCTTTACCACCGGGATCTTTCGCACCTGGTTCGGCCTGGGTGATGGCGCGGCGGCGGCTAAACTGGCCGCGATTTTACTGATGTTCGTGTTTACGCTGGTCATCATCGAGCGCTGGTCGCGCAAGCGTGCGCGCTACCATCATACCTCCAGTCGCTACGGTTCGCTGCCGCAGTACCGGCTGCGCGGTTACCGCGCGCTGCTTGCATTTTGCGCCTGTTTTTTTCCACTGTTGTTCGGCTTCATTCTGCCAGCGGCGCAACTGGGGCTGTGGGCGCTCGAGACCTATGACAGCATGGTCGATGCGTCGTTTGTCGCCCTGACCCTGAATTCCGTATTGCTCGCCGCCAGCGCCGCCGCCCTGGCGGTGGCGCTGGCGCTTTTCCTGGCCTATGGGAAACGACAGTTCAGCGGTAAGGTGGTTACCGCCTCGGTTCGCGTGGTGGCAACCGGTTACGCCATTCCCGGCACCGTGGTCGCGGTTGGCGTCATTATCCCGCTGGCGTGGTTTGATAATCGCATCGATAGCCTGTTGTCGGATCACTTCGGGATTTCCACCGGCCTGCTGTTGAGCGGCAGCCTGTTCGCGCTAATGTTTGCCTACATGGTGCGATTTCTTGCCGTCTCGGTGCAATCGGTTGAATCCGGCCTCGGTAAAATCAGGCAGTCGATGGATGAAGCGGCGCGTTCATTATCTTATACTCCGTCGCAAATTTTACTGCGTGTGCACCTGCCGTTAATGAAAGCCACCGTTCTGACCGCCTTCCTCATCGTGTTTGTCGACGTCATGAAAGAATTGCCGGCGACGCTGATCCTGCGGCCCTTTAATTTCAATACGCTTGCGGTGCGAGCCTTTGAGCTCGCCGGCGACGAGCGTCTCGCCGATTCATCGACCGCGGCGCTCATGATCGTTGCCGTCGGGCTGGTGCCGGTGCTGTTGCTGAGCCGCGGTATCTCTGCCGCTCGAGCTGGCTCATGACGTCGCAACTCGACGTAGAAAATCTGGATGCCGGTTACGATGATCAGCAGGTGCTGAATCAGGTCAGTTTTTCACTGCAACCGGGGGAGATCGGTTGCATGCTCGGCCCCAGCGGCTGCGGTAAGACCACCGTGCTGCGCAGCATTGCCGGTTTCGAGGCGGCCTGGCGCGGACGTATCCTGATCGACAATCGCGAAGTCAGCAACAGCGAGTTCAGCCTGCCGCCGGAGCGACGCAATATCGGTATGGTGTTTCAGGATTTCGCGTTGTTTCCGCATCTCAAGGTCGAGGACAACGTGCGCTTTGGCCTGCAGCGGTTGGGGCGGCAAGAACAACAGGCGCGGGTCCAGGAAATGCTTGCCATCGTTGGTATGCCAGCCTATGCCCAGGCTTACCCGCACCAGCTTTCGGGTGGACAGCAACAGCGTGTAGCGCTGGCCAGGGCAATGGCGCCGAGCCCCGCCATCCTGTTGCTGGATGAGCCTTTTTCCAACATGGACGTGGAATTGCGCGAGCAGCTGGCGCGCGAAGTCAGGAGTATTCTCAAGCTGGAAAACAATACCGCCGTGCTGGTGACCCACGATCAAAATGAAGCCTTTGCCATGGCCGATCAGATTTGCGTCATGAATGAAGGCAGCATTATGCAACAAGGCAGTGGTTACGACCTCTATCATCGCCCGCTCAATCGATTTGTCGCGGATTTTATCGGCCAGGGTGTTATCATTCCGGCGACTGTGGAAAGTACGACGACGGTTAAAACCGACCTCGGCCGAATTCAGGGAAAAAACCGCATCGATGCATCACCGGGGTCGATGGTGGATGTCCTGATACGTCCCGATGACGTGGTGCACGACGATGCCTCCGGGGAATCGGCCATCGTTGTCGAAAAGGCATTTCGAGGCGCCGATTTTCTTTACTTTCTGCGCATGGATAGCGGGATCGAGGTGATGTGTCTTGCGCCCAGCCACCACAATCATAAAATTAACGAGCGTATCGGGATCCGGCTCAATGTAGACCACCTGGTCACCTTTTCCCGGACCTGAGGCTATGCGACCCTTGAATTCAGATGATCAGTAAAATTCTCGTTACCATCGCGGTAATCATGGCCTGCATGTGGATGCTGTCGGCGCGCGCCAAGCCCGAACTGAAACGGGTTCCAAACCCGGCCGTTGAACGTAATAAGAAACTGATTCGCAACGCGGCGCTGGCCTTCATGGTCGTCATGGCGCTTGCCGCGGGCATCATGATTTATCTTGAGGTCGATAAACGCAGCGAGATTGTTACCGTGCAAGTTATCAATACGCAATCCGGCGCCAGCACCTCTTATCGCGTCATGAAAAATGACATACACAGCGATGGCTTCACCACCACGGACGGGGTGCAGGTATTTGTTGCCGGAATCGAACGTATCGAAATAGAGCGCGCTGAATAGAAATGCGCAGAGCGCCGCCTGCAGGGTAGGTCTCAGTCCTGCAAGCGCTCTTTGATCGCCGCCATTACCGTCTCCAGCTCGGAGGTGGGCACGCTTACGAGTAAACCCTCGTCACGATAAAATTCCACCAGTGGAGCGGTTTGCTGGTTGTAAACCTGCAGGCGGTTTTCGATCGCCTCTTCGGTTTCATCGTCGCGCTGCACGATGGCGCTACCGCAGACGTCGCAGATACCCTCGACCTTCGGCGGCTTGAACTTGACATTGTAAATCTCGCCACAGTTAGTGCAGGTGCGCCGGGTTGTCAGGCGGTCGATAATGACGTCGCGCGGTATATCCAGTTCCAGCGCACAGTCCAGTTTTTCGCCGAGTTTAGCGAACATCGTCTTGAGCGCCTCTGCCTGCGGGATGGTGCGCGGAAAGCCGTCGAGCAGGTAGCCTTGCTGGCAGTCTTCTTCCTGCAGGCGTTGTTCCATAATCCCCATGATGAGATCGTCGGTGACCAGATCTCCCGCCGCCATCGCGGCTTCGACCTGTTTACCAAGTTCGGCTCCCGCCGCGATCGCGGCGCGCAGGATATCGCCAGTCGATATCTGCACCGAGCCATCGAGTTGCATCAACGCCTTGGCGATCGTGCCTTTACCAGCCCCGGGAGGCCCTAACAGGATGATCTTCATGTCTTTTCCTCAAACCGTTTTGGATATTTGTGCTTCATTCTCCGGTTTTACACTGTAATGGCAATATCAATATCAATATATTAATAGTGACTATTACCCCTGTACTCCGCTCAGCGTCACCGTTATGTTGCGACGATGGGCCTGCAGGCGATGTTCCCACAGGAACAGACTCTGCCAGGTGCCGAGCGCCAGCCTGCCGGAATGCACCGGAATGGTGATTTCCGTCTGTGTCAGAACCGAGCGGATGTGCGCCGCCATGTCGTCGGGACCTTCCTGGTCGTGCAGATAGGCCGGGTCGCCATCCTGGACGAGTCGCGCGATGTAATTTTCGAGGTCGCGGCGCACGTTGCTGTCGGCATTCTCGGTAATCATCAGGGACGCACTGGTGTGATGCACAAACACGTGACACAGCCCCCGTGCGATACCCGATTCCCGCAGTACTTCCGTCACATTGCCCGTTATATCGATGCTGCCGCGTCCGCGGGTCGATATCGTGATGGTCTGTTGTTCGAACATTCCCCGAGGGTCCATGCTTCAGATGGTGGCGAGTTTGGCCGGGCTTTTCTGGTGTTGATCGGGATCGAGGATGGTCGGCACCCTGAAAGCGTCGCGGGTTTCCGGGTAGTCGAGCGTAAAGTGGAGACCGCGGCTCTCCTTGCGCGCGAGCGCCGAGCGGATGATCAACTCAGCCACCACGACCAGGTTGCGCAACTCCAGCAGGTCAGCCGATACCTTGTAATTACCGTAGTACTCATTGATTTCCGATTTCAGTAATTCGGTTCGATGCAGGGCGCGCTCGAGGCGCTTGTTGGTGCGCACGATGCCGACGTAGTCCCACATGAAGCGCCGCAACTCGTCCCAGTTGTGTGCGACGACGATATCCTCGTCGGAGTCGGTCACCTGGGATTCGTCCCAACGCTCAAGCACGGGTAGCTTCCGGCTGGTATCGATTTCCTCGGCGATTTTACGCGCCGCCGCCTGTGAGAAAACCAGGCACTCGAGCAAGGAATTACTGGCCATGCGGTTGGCGCCGTGCAGCCCCGAGTAAGCCACTTCTCCGACCGCGTAAAGGTTTTCCAGGTTGGTGTGACCATTGATATCGACCATCACGCCGCCACAGGTGTAGTGGGCGGCGGGAACGACCGGGATCGGTTGCCGGGTGATGTCGATATCGAAATCCCGGCAACGCTGGTAAATAGTCGGAAAATGCGACTTGATGAATGCCCGGCTCTTGTGGCTGATGTCGAGGAAGACGCAATCGATGCCGAGCCGTTTCATTTCATGATCGATCGCGCGTGCGACGATATCGCGTGGCGCCAGTTCCGCACGGCTGTCGAAATCCTTCATGAAGCGATGCCCGTCGGGCAGCAACAGCCGGCCGCCTTCGCCGCGAATCGCCTCGGTGATCAAAAACGATTTTGCATCGGGGTGATACAGGCAGGTCGGATGAAATTGAATGAATTCCATGTTGGCCACGCGACAACCGGCACGCCAGGCCATGGCGATGCCATCGCCGGTGGAGCCATCGGGATTGCTGGTATACAGGTAGACCTTGGCGGCGCCGCCGGTTGCGAGAACGATTTTGTGTGCGCGAAACAGGTCGACATGCTGATCGTGACGGTTGAGGGCATAGAGGCCGACACATTTTTTCCGGCGATGAATCAGGTCGATCGCGACATGCTGGTTGAAGATACGAATATTGTCGCGTTCCAGGACATGTGCCTGCAGGGTCTGCTGCAAGGCCTTGCCGGTGGCGTCGGCGGCATGCACAACCCGGCGCCGGCTGTGACCGCCTTCGCGTGTCAGGTGAAATCCACTGTCGCTGATCTCCTGGCGATCGCGCGAAAACGGCATCCCCAGTTGCGCCAGCCATTCGATATTCTCTCTACCCGCGGTAGCACAGAATCGAACCACCGCTTCGTCACAGAGGCCGGCTCCCGCCTCGATGGTGTCTTGCGCGTGTTGGTCGACACTGTCGTCGGGCTCGAGTACCGCGGAAATTCCGCCCTGCGCCCAGTAACTCGAATGCTGCTCTCCGGGCGTCTTGGCAAGCACGGCGATTTTAAGCGAGCCGGGCAGGTGCAGGGCCGCGGAAAGCCCCGCGGCGCCGCTGCCGATGATGATGACGTCAAACTTGAATTGATGGGTCATAATTTTCTGGTGCTGTTACCTGCCGGCAGTATAATGAAATTTTTCGCATCTCAAAAGCCGGTCGTGAACAGAACTTTTTATAATATAAACAGTCTTTATCCCGAAGCACGGATGATAAGAAATAGTTATCACCGATCGTTATAAACATCAAAGGGTTATAAATGGGGACAAATCTGCTTGATGCAGAGTTGGTGAAGCGTGTACAGAACGGCGATACGGCTGCTTTTGATTTACTGGTGCAAAAATATCAGCACAAGGTGATCAACCTGGTCGGCCGATTTGTATCGGACAAATCGGAGTGCCAGGATATAGCCCAGGATGCCTTCATCAAGTCATTTCGTGCAATCAACAGTTTTCGCGGCGATAGCCAGTTTTACACATGGCTGTACCGGATCGCCGCTAATACCGCGAAAAATTACCTCGCATCGCGGGCGCGTAAGTCACCCGGCTATACGGTCGATGTCGACGATGCTGAACATTTTGAAGGCGAATCCGGTCTCAAGGAGTATGCTAACCCGGAAAATCTGTTGTTGACGGATGAAATAAAGGCGACCGTTTTTAGCGCCATCGAAAAACTGCCGGACGATCTGAAATCCGCGATCACATTGCGTGAAATCGATGGTTTGAGCTATGAAGAGATAGCGCAAGTGATGAATTGCCCGATTGGAACGGTTCGATCCAGGATATTTCGTGCCAGAGATGTAATTGATAAGGAACTAAGACCGCTATTAGAGTGACTAAGTAACAGATTTGCAAGACCCCGTATGATAGATACGGGTTTAACTGAGAACTTGAAATGAAAGAGTTAGACGAAAAATTATCCCTGTTACTGGACGATTACGCCGATGAAGACATCGATGCCGTGCTCGATGAAGTAACCGCGGATGTCAATCTGCAGTACCGGATGCGGCGTTATCAGATGATTGGCGAGGTCATACGCCATGAACTACCCGAAGCTATCGATACTGATTTTCATCATGAAGTCATGACTAAAATTAGAGACCAGGCGCAATCGTCCGCGACCACGGCGACGGAATCGGCAGCACCGCTTGCACCGACTCCGCTCACTGCCCGAACCTGGTTCAGGCCTTTTGCCGGTGTTGCGGTCGCCGCCAGCGTGGCGCTGGTAACGATTGCAATGTGGCAGCCGCTGCAACAGGATACGGATCCCCTGGATGGCGAGCTGGCGAACGCTGACCAGCAGAAGATACAACAACTCGGCCAGCAGCTTCAGGGAAGCGCGGTACAGGCTTCGAGCCGGGTGCAAAGCGGAGGTATGCGCTGGAAGCTAAAGAATGAATCACCAGTTCTGCAGCAGAAACTGAATGCTTACCTGGTCAATCACACCGAGTATTCCAACTCGATGCAGGGATTGATTCCCCAGGCCCGGGTTGCAGGTTTTGATGCGCAGCAGTAGCCTGGTAGCCGGCTTGAATTTTCTCCAGAAAATCTTCCCAGCGCTGCTGCTTTCGACACTGTTGAGTGCCCCCGTGATCGCCGAACCGGCGATGGACTGGGTGCAAAAGATGTCGGATGCGATGCGCAACCTTAACTACAAGGGCGACTTTGTCTACCTGCACGAAAACCGGCTCGAAGGCATGCGTATATCGCATTACCGCGACGAACAGGGGGAAAAGGAACGCCTGATTTCTCTCAATGGCGAAGCGCGCGAAGTTATCCGTGATAATCAGAACCTGACCTGCATCTGGCCTTCCAGTCGTAAGGTCATCGTCGATGTATCACGCAAGAGCAGTTTTTCGCCGATTTTTGTTCCCGACGATATCGTCAGGCTGGAAAAATTCTACGATATGAAGCTCGTCGGCAAGGACCGTGTCGCCAACATGGATGCCGTGATCGTGCACATCGATCCCCGCGACAAGTACCGCTATGGCATGAAATTCTGGATTAACCAGAGTAACGGTTTAATGCTCAAGTCCAATCTGCTCGATGAAAATAAGAAGGTGATCGAAGAAGTCATGTTCACCCGGCTGAAATTGTATGAGGGCGATAACAAGCTCGTCATCGATACAATGCCGCCGATCGATGACAATTTTACGCTGGTGCGTTATCACAGTGGCGACAGTTCAAAGACCCTTGCCGCCGATGACGCGTGGCAGCTAAGCGATGTGCCCGGCGGTTTCTGGCGCGAATCGGTGTTGCGGCGCAAGATACTCGGAAGTGATCAATACGTGCAGCAGATGGTTTACACCGATGGCCTGGCGTCACTGTCGTTGTTTATCGAAAAAAAATCCAGTCTGACTCAGAGCGGCGTATCGTCGATGGGAGCGGTTAACGTCTATATTCGAATTATCAACAATCACTCGGTAACGGCCATCGGCGAAGTACCGGCGGTTACCGTGAAAAGGGTCGCCGAATCGGTGACCTATCAGCGGCAGTAGCACAATCCTATAGCCTGTGGGCCATAGACCGCGCCGGGAGGACATCCGGCGACACGGCTTGCGATCCGGATAATTTGGTATCAAACTCCCTGCATGAATAAACCAGGTCATGGATTCGTAGATGCTGACTGAAGCGGCAATCGTGACTCGTCGCGACGGGGGGCGGGTCGAACTCGAACTGCAGCGCGGTTCGGCCTGCGGTAGCTGCGAACTGAGCCAGGGTTGCGGCACCGGCGCACTGGGTCGTTTGCTGGGACGTCGTTCACAGGCGCTTTTCATCGAAACCGAGCAGCAACTCGAGCCGGGCGATGAGGTGCTGCTGGCGCTGTCCGAGTCGGCGCTGGTCAAGGCGAGTCTGACGCTATACGGTTTGCCGTTGCTGGGTATGGTCGTGGCGGGACTGCTGGCCGTATCTGCCGCCGCCGCGGAATGGCTGGTCGTCGTTGTCGCCGCTGCCGGCTTTTACATCGGTTACCGGATAGCGGCCCATCTGACAGGCAGACTTGAAGATGGACAGTTGACGCCATATATCGTGGACATTCAGGTGAACCCCGAGCCCGATGCGGGGTCATAGCAATGTATTGGAAACTGTATGGAAATCGCACATGAATCATTTATCTAGAAGTATTAATCACTTTGTGTTTGTAATTTTGCTGAGCCTGCCGTTGATGGCTCAGGCCGCCTTGCCCGATTTCACCAAAATCGTTGATTCGGCAAAGGATTCGGTCGTCAACATCAGCACCAGGATGAAAGCCAGGCCCAGCAGCTCGAAGGAATACCATCTCCCCGAGTTACCCGAGGGTTCGCCGTTTGGTGAACTCTTCGAAAAGTTTTTTGATCGTGACGAACTCGATCGCAGGGGGCGCGAAGCGCAGTCCCTGGGTTCCGGATTTATCATTTCCGAGGATGGCTACATCCTCACCAACCATCACGTGATCGCCCGCGCCGATGAAGTCATCGTGCGTATGTCGAATCGAAAGGAGTTCGTGGCCAAAATCATCGGTTCGGACGAGGTCTCGGATGTCGCGGTGATCAAGGTTGAGGCCGACGACGATCTGCCGGTGCTGGTTTTTGGCGATTCGGACGAGCTCAAGGTCGGTGAATGGGTGCTGGCCATCGGTTCGCCGTTCGGTTTCGATCACTCGGTCACCGCCGGCATCGTCAGCGCCAAGGGTCGCAGTTTGCCCAGCGACAACTACGTACCCTTTATCCAGACCGATGTCGCGATCAACCCGGGCAACTCGGGCGGGCCGCTCTTCAACCTCGACGGCGAAGTCGTCGGCATCAATTCGCAAATCTACAGCCGCACCGGCGGTTTCATGGGACTGTCGTTTGCGATTCCAATCGAGATGGCGGTGGATGTCGCCAGTCAAATCAAGGAAACCGGGTCGGTTTCACGCGGTTGGCTCGGGGTTTTGATACAGGAGGTCACCCGTGAACTGGCCGAATCATTCGGTATGGAGAGTCCGTATGGCGCGCTCGTCGCCAAGGTGCTCGACGATAGCCCGGCGGACGCGGCAGGGCTCCAGGTTGGCGATGTCATCGTCGAGTTCAACGGTAAGCTGGTGATGCGCTCCAGTGGCTTGCCGCCGCTGGTCGGGCGCGCCAAGGTCGGCGAAGAGGCGCAGGTGACGGTGATTCGCGATAAGAAGGAACGCAAGATTGGCGTAACAATCGCCGAGTTGCCGACTTCGATTACCCAGGCGGCCTATACGCCCGAAAGTGATGAAATCATCGAGGATATGGCCCTGGGCATGAAGGTCGAGGAACTGGGCAACGAGGCGCGCAAACGCCTCAAGATCAAGGGTGGCGTACAGGTCGTCGATGTCGATGAATCAGGGCCAGCCGGTGAGGCAGGTATCCAGAAGGGCGATGTTATTGTCATGATCGATAATCGTGCCATCGAATCGGTAGACGATTTCGAAACGGTGACCGACGGGTTGCAATCCGGTAAATCGGTAGCCCTGCTGGTACAGCGCCGAGCGGGCCCCGTGTTCCTGGCGATTCGCCCGGAAGATTCCTGAGCGGATGTCGACGGCAGGGCTAATTCCCTATTACCGCGAGCAATGCCATCCTTGCGCGGGTGGCATTTTCGCGTAATCACCATGCCTCAGCCGGCGCGAGGTCGATATCGATCCCGATATCGACCTGATTCGCCTGTGCGATACGCGTGCTGGTGCTTTGCCGCGGTGAAACCGGGTCTGTCACTACTTTTTCGATGAATCGGCATTGATAGCGACCTTGGCTTTAGCGTAAACTTCGCAGGTTCTATATTCACGCGCCAGGTCGGATTGGACTTGTTGTTGTCACTGGGCAGCAGGCACTGGCACTCATCTCGTAAATCAGCGGTCCGGTACAGAACGGTTACTACTTATGCGCATGGAGTTAATTCGAAATTTTTCGATTATCGCCCATATCGATCATGGAAAATCCACGCTCGCGGATCGCTTCATCCAGCTTTGCGGCGGCCTGAGCGAGCGCGAAATGGAGTCGCAGGTACTCGATTCCATGGACCTGGAACGCGAGCGCGGTATCACCATCAAGGCGCAAAGCGTGTCACTTGACTATCGCGCGCGTGATGGCAGGGAATATACCTTCAATATCATCGATACCCCCGGGCACGTCGATTTTTCCTACGAGGTTTCGCGTTCGCTGGCCGCCTGCGAGGGCGCGTTGCTGATCGTCGATGCCTCCCAGGGCGTCGAGGCGCAGAGTGTCGCCAATTGCTACACCGCGATCGACCTCGACCTCGAAGTTATTCCCGTATTGAACAAGATCGATCTGCCCGCGGCCGAACCCGAACGGGTGAAGCAGGAAATCGAAGACGTTATCGGGCTCGACGCGTCGGATGCGATCGAGGTGAGCGCCAAGACCGGTGTCGGTGTCGACGATCTGCTGGAGCAGATTATCGAAAAGATCCCACCCCCGGCGGGTTCGGAGGACCATCGAACCCAGGCCCTGGTGATCGATTCCTGGTTCGATTCCTACGTCGGCGTCATCACCCTGGTGCGCGTCATGGGAGGCCAGATTAAACCGAAGCAAAAGATCAAGATGATGTCCAACGGTACCGAGTTCATGGTCGAAAAGGTCGGTATATTTACCCCCAAGCGCACGCAAACCGCGCAATTGCAGGCGGGTAGCGTCGGCTTCATCATCGCCGGCATCAAGGATATCGAATCCGCCCGTGTCGGCGATACCATCACGCTGTCGCATAGTCCCGCCTCGCAACCGCTGGCGGATTTCAAACAGGTGCAGCCGCGCGTCTTCGCGGGTCTCTTTCCGATCAGTTCCGATGATTACGAGGATTGCCGCGAGGCGCTCAAAAAGTTGAAACTGAACGACGCCGCGCTGCAGTTCGAACCGGAGACCTCGCAGGCGCTGGGATTCGGCTTTCGTTGCGGCTTTCTCGGCATGTTGCACATGGAGATCGTGCAGGAGCGGCTGGAGCGCGAGTACGATCTCGACCTGATCACGACCGCCCCGACCGTGGTTTACCAGGTCGAGACCACCGCAGGCGAGCTGGTCGAAATTCACAACCCGGCCGATCTGCCGCCGATCAACAAGATCAACGGCATACGCGAACCCATTATTCAGGCCAACATATTGCTGCCCGAAGCCTATATCGGCGCGGTCATTACGCTATGTATCGAAAAGCGCGGCGCGCAAAAGGATATGCAATTTCTCGGCAGCCAGGTTTCGCTGGTGTTCGAGTTGCCGCTCAGCGAAGTCGTACTCGATTTTTTCGATCGGCTGAAATCGGTCAGCCGCGGCTACGCTTCTTTTGATTACGAATTTCTGCGTTTCGAGGAATCCAACCTGGTCAAGCTCGACGTCTTGATCAATGCAGAAAAAGTCGATGCACTGTCGCTGATCGTACACCGCAGCAACGCCGACTACCGCGGCCGTGAGCTGGCGTCGAAAATGAAGGAGCTGATCCCGCGGCAAATGTTCGACGTTGCCATACAGGCGGCGATAGGTTCCAACATCGTCGCGCGCACCAACGTTAAGGCCTTGCGCAAGAACGTAACCGCCAAGTGTTACGGCGGTGACGTCACGCGTAAGCGAAAATTGCTTGAAAAGCAAAAAGCCGGTAAAAAGCGCATGAAACAGGTCGGTAGCGTCGAAATTCCGCAGGATGCTTTTCTCGCGGTTCTGAAGGTAGATAAATAACTGCGGGGTGCTGAACCCAGGGCCATTGAATGATCCATTTTGATTTTGAGTTTCTTCTGGTAATTGCGAGCGCCGTTACGGGCCTGGTATGGCTGGCCGATGCTTTGCTGTTTGCCCGGCGGCGGCAGGAATCGATCAGCAAGGTGAAGGAGCCGCTGCTGGTCGAGTACGCGCGCGCCTTTTTCCCGGTGCTACTGGCTGTGCTGATATTACGTGCTTTCCTGGTTGAACCTTTCCGCATACCCTCGGGCTCGATGATGCCGTCGCTGCTGGTCGGTGATTTTATCCTGGTCAACAAGTTCAGCTACGGCCTGCGTTTGCCGGTCACCTACCATCGCATTACCGAAGGCGACAGACCGCAACGTGGCGATGTCATCGTTTTCCGCTATCCTAAGGATGAATCGCAGGATTATATCAAGCGGGTTATCGGTTTGCCCGGAGATCACGTAAGTTACTATAATCGTCGCTTGTCGATTAATGGCAAGCCGCTGAATATCGAGGTCGATGCCGTGTATCAGGGACTGGGAGATGTTAACCTGATGCAAAACGCGAGCGGCTGTGATCGCGCCGGAGCCAGGTGCCAGGTGTATATTGAATCGACTGGCGATGTCGATTACACGGTCATGACCAATCCCGGCACGGCTTATGGCATCAACGGTGAAGTTGTCGTCCCCGAGGGCCACTACTTTGTCATGGGCGATAATCGGGACAACAGCAACGACAGCAGGATATGGGGATATGTGCCCGAAGAGAACCTGGTCGGAAAAGCTTGCTGGATATGGATGCACTGGGACTGGCGCGACAAGGGAACGGGGCTGGATATATCCAGGGTAGGCCGAACAATTTCTCAATGAGGAAATCGTAATGAAAAGATTAACAAACATGGGACATCGTCAAAAAGGCCTGTCCTCTGTCGGCTGGCTCGTCATCGTGGGTGTTTTCACGATGTTGGTTGTCACCTTCTTCAAGGTCTATCCGATGTACTACGAGAACTTCAATCTGAAATCGGCAATGGAAGCCGTGCAAAACGATTTGGCGATCGATCCAAAGTCCAAGCGCGCAATCTGGGAATCGCTGAGAAAACGCCTGTATATCAACGAAGTTCGCTCGATCGAGCGCGAGCACGTGACGATGGAGCGCAAGGATGGCAAGACGACGGTAACCGTCACCTACGAAATTCGTGACAGCTACGTAGGCAACCTGTTCATCGGTGCGAAGTTCTCCGATTCGATAGTGATCGATCGGTGACACCCGACAATTTAAGCACATTCACAGGATATCAATTCAGGCACAAGGAGTTACTCGAACAGGCATTGACGCATTGCAGCTTCTCGCGCAACCTCAACAACGAGCGCCTCGAGTTTCTTGGCGACAGTATTCTCAACCTGGTCATTTCCAATCATATTTACCTGCAGTTCGACGACGCCAGCGAGGGCGACCTGAGTCGCATCAGGGCCTCGCTGGTAAAGCAGGAACCGCTCGCCGGGGTAGCCCGCGCAATCGACCTGGGTGATCATATTCGCCTGGGCGGGGGCGAGTTGAAGAGCGGTGGCTTTCGGCGTGATTCCATACTATCGGATGCACTCGAGGCGCTCATCGCCGCCATTTACCTGGACAGTGACTATGCACAGGCGGAAACCGTCATACTGCACCTGTTTCGTGATCTGCTGCAAAACGTCGATGCCGACAGCAACCTGAAAGATGCGAAGACACGGCTGCAGGAGTATCTGCAGGCGCGTCAAAAGGAGTTACCCCGATACACGGTGGAACAAACCAGCGGCAAGTCCCATGACCAGGTGTTTACCGTGGGTTGCGAGCTGGTGGACTTCGAGCTGCAAAGTCGCGGTAAAGGTTCCAGCCGCAAGAAAGCGGAACAACAGGCGGCGCAGAATTTACTGGACAGACTCGGGTTATGAAAGACGAATTTCGTTGCGGCTACGTGGCCTTGATCGGTAAACCGAACACCGGCAAGTCGACCCTGATGAATGCCCTGGTCGGCGAAAAATTAAGCATCACCGCGCATCGCCCGCAGACCACCCGCCACCAGATACTGGGCATAAAAACCAGCGACCACTACCAGTGTATTTTTGTCGATACGCCCGGAATCCACGACAGCAGGAAAAAAGCCATTCACCGCTACATGAATCGTGCCGCGAGCAGCATGCTCGACGATGCCGACCTGATTTGCGTGCTGCTCGATATTACCAACTTCAACCAGGACGACGAAAAAATTCTGCAACGCGTAAGCGGTTATAAAAATGTGCTGGTCGTGCTCAACAAGACCGATCAGTCGGGCCGCGAAGCCTCGCTGCCGATCATGCAAAAGGTCGCCCGGCAAACACCCGATTTCGAATCGGTGCCGGTATCGGCGCTCACTCGCGATAATCTCGACCGCCTCGAGCAGCTCATTGTTGCGCGTTTGCCGCCGGGGCTGCCACAATTTCCCGATGACCAGCTCACCGATAAATCGATGCGATTTATCAGCGCCGAAATCATCAGGGAAAAGCTGTTCCGTGTGCTCAAGCAGGAACTGCCTTACTCGATCACCGTGAGTATCGATCACTACGTCGAGGAAGGCGACATTACGCGTATCTCGGCAACCATCTGGGTCGAACGCAAATCCCAGAAAGCGATTGTCATCGGCAAGAATGGCAGCCTGCTGAAAAGGACCGGGTCGCTGGCGCGCAGCGATATCGAGCGTCTCATCGGCACCCGGGTTTACCTGCAGCTTTGGGTAAAACTGCGAGTCGACTGGGCCGATGACGAAAAGTCCCTGGCCTCATTTGGGTACTCCGATGGAAACCCGGGTCACTGATCAGGCTTCCTTTATCCTGCGGCGCAGGGACTGGCGCAACTCGAGCCTGATTCTCGATATCTTTACCCGGGACTACGGTTGTATCCGGGCGCTGGCGCGCGGTGCACGCCGTAGTTCGTCGCAAGCCCCGTACCAGCCATTCGTCATGCTCAGCATCAACTGGAGCGGCCGCCAGGAACTCAAGACCCTGACCGGCATTGAAGGCCAGGTGTTGCCGGTTGCCGAAGAAAACTACCTGGCCTTGCTCTACGTGAACGAACTGATTGGCGCCATGCTCCCCCCGGGGGAAGCCAACGCCGAGGTGTTCGCTGCTTATCTTGGGCTGTTGCAACATGCCGTGGTCAAGCTCGAAGAGTCCAGCCTGCGTATGTTCGAACTCGAATTGATGCGCATACTGGGTTACTTCCCGGATGTGTCCGCGGATGCCGTTAGCGGGCAGGCGATCGATGAAAACCTGCATTACCAGTTTGTCATCAACGGTGGTTTTGTCGCCTGTACCGCCGGCGCCCGTGATTCGGTCAGCGGCCGCGTCGTTATCGACTGGTGCAGAGGAGATTATGCCGGGGAGTCGGTACTGAGACTCGCCAAATCGGTGCTGCGCAGTACTATAGACTTTAACTTGCACGGAAAAACGTTAAAATCCCGTGACGTATTTTCTGAAATGATGAGGCGCAAATGATACATCCGATCACGCTCGGGGTTAACATCGACCACGTCGCTACCCTGCGCCAGGCGCGTGGCACGCGCTTCCCCGACCCGGTATACGCGGCCCAGGTCGCCGAGTACTCGGGCGCCGATTCGATCACCTTTCATCTACGCGAAGATCGCCGCCATATCCAGGAGCGCGATGCGTTGTTGCTCAAGCAGGTCGTCAATACCAAGTTAAACCTGGAAATTGCGATTACCGATGAAATGCTCGCTTTCGCCTGTGACCTCGAGCCTGAGGACGTTTGCCTGGTGCCTGAAAAACGCGAAGAGTTGACTACCGAGGGCGGCCTCGACGTCGCCGGGCAAATCGAGCAGATGAAATCCGCCTGCGCGCGCCTGGCGCAGGTCGGAACCCGGGTTTCACCCTTCATCGATGCCAACCGCGAGCAGATCGACGCCGTCGTCCAATGCGGCGCACCCTGTATCGAGATACACACCGGCCACTATGCCGACGCCCACGGAGACGAGCAGGTCGAACTGCTGGCCAGGCTCAACGATGCCATCGCCTACGCACACGACAAGGGACTGCAGGTGAACGCTGGACACGGTCTCAATCGACATAACGTGAGGCCGATTGCCGCCAACCCGCTGGTCAGCGAGTTGAATATCGGGCATGCGATTATCGCCGATGCGGTTTTCCTGGGGCTGGATCGGGCAATTCGTGACATCAAGGAAATCATGCTGGCCGCGCGGGCGCAGGGTTCATGATCGTCGGCATTGGCGTCGATATCATCGAAATTGCCCGTGTCGACAAGCTCAACCAGGAATTTGGCGAGCGTTTTGCGCGGCGCGTGTTAACCGGCGACGAATTCCTCGAATTCGAACGTCGCAAGCGTAGCAGTAGTTACCTGGCAATGCGCTTTGCCGCCAAGGAGGCCGTCGCCAAGGCCTGCGGAACCGGAATTGGCGCAAAGCTTGGTTTTCATTCCATGCAGATTGAAAATAATGCGCAGGGCAAGCCGATGTTGCGCTTCCTGGAAGCAGCCGACGGGCTCGTGGCTCGCTTACAGATCCGCAATTCCCTGGTTTCGCTGTCCGATGAAAAACACTATGTCGTGGCGATGGTGGTGCTCGAATCCTGACCTTCGGCAGGGCTCCCGGCGAGCCCTTCGAGATGTTCAGCGACACTGGCATCGATGGTTTTCAGTTCCTCGTCGAGTTCGCGCATGAGCGGCTCCAGCGGCGTGCCGGCGTTACCCGCCAGCTGCCGCTGCAGGCCTGCCACCAGGCGCTTGAGTCGCGGCAGGCTGGCATAGCAGGTCACGCCCTGCAGCTTGTGGGCAAGCGCACCAAGCCTGTCGTAATCCAGTTCAGCGAAGGCGTCCGCGAGTTGGCGGCGTTGATCCGGGATATCACGGCGAAGGATTTCCATGATCTGTTTGAGCAGTGACCGGTTGTCGGCGCACAGCGTCAACGATCCGGCGTAGTCGACGGAGCACTCCGGGCTTGCAGGCTCAGGACTGGATTCACTGGAAGCCGTGCGGCGCAGAGGCTTGCCGTCCAGCAGGGCGCGAAACTTACTCTCGTCAATCGGTTTGCCGAGAAAATAATCGAATCCCAGTTCGAGCAGGCGATCCGCTTCCCGGTTTAACACGTTGGCCGTTAGCGCGACCATGGGTGTATTGTCTTCGGGTTTGTACTCGCGCATCATCTGCAACAGGCTGACACCATCGATACCGGGCATCTGAATATCGAGAATAACCAGGTCGAATGATTCCCGCTGGTAAACCTCGAAGGCCTTTTCACCGTGGTCGGCCTCGTAAACTTCGTGTCCCCACAGCTGGATTAACTCGCTGCCGAGTTTCAGGTTGATCGGGTTATCGTCAACCAGCAGTACCTTTTTCGATTGCGTCACCGCCGGCTCGGCAACGGTATCGGTTTGCCCATCCACGGGAATCTGCCTGCTGACGATCTGCGCAATCTTGCGGCCGGCATTGATGATCGAAACAAACTCGATGCCGTCCAGTTTGAGCGGTATTTCGACATCGGGATCATAGTGCATGAGGATTACTCGGGTGTTACGGGTGATATCGTGATTCAGTAATGTCTCCAGCCCCGGCTCGAGATGCCGCAAATCGAACACCAGAAAATCGACCCAGGCGATCGCGCGCTGAATACTGCGTAGAACCGCTTCGCTGTCCTGACTGGAGTCGATCAATTCACATTCGGTGTCTGCTCCCGCGCGTTCGAAGAGCGTACGAATCTCCATCAGACAGTTTTGCTCGCTGGCGAAAATCAGCGCGGTTACAGGTGCCGCAACGTTTTCGCGCGCATTGTCATTTCTCCCGCTTGGCCCGAAGGGCAGAACCAGACTGAATTTCGAACCCTTACCCTCGGTGGATTGCATGGAGATATCGCCGCCCATGAGCCTGGCCAGGTTCTTGCTGATGACGAGGCCGAGTCCGGTTCCGCTATAGCGACGGGTGTCGGAACTCTCTACCTGGCTGAACGCCTGGAAAAGGGATTGCTGGTCCGCTTCGGAGATACCGATGCCGCTATCCTCAACGGTGATGCCAACACTGGCGCCT
Source organism: Gammaproteobacteria bacterium (assembly GCA_024232855.1). Classification (GTDB taxonomy): domain Bacteria; phylum Pseudomonadota; class Gammaproteobacteria. The sequence goes on along the minus strand of JAAEPH010000034.1, from coordinate 28,927 downwards.
TCGTCGTCGAGATCTTCGAGGCAAACCCTTACGACGACACGGCCCTGGTCGGTAAACTTGATCGCATTTCCAATCAGGTTGAGCAATATCTGCTTCAATCTGAGTTTGTCGCCGGTCACCCTGCGCGGCGTGTCGCTGAAGATAATCAGGTTGAGGTCGATGTTTTTTGCGAGCACGTTGATAAACAGTATGTCCCTGGTTTGCTCGATGACTTCGTAGAGATCGAATTCTTCGTCGACGATATGCAGTTTGCCCGATTCCATTTTCGAGAAATCGAGAATCTCGTTGATGATGCTGGTCAGATCGTTGGTCGATTTGAGGATAATGTCGACATAACGCTGCTGTGACGAATCGAGCCTGGACTGGCTGAGCAGGCTGATAAATCCCTTGATGCCATTGATAGGGGTGCGTATTTCGTGGCTCATGTTGGCGAGGAACTCGGACTTGGTTCGATTCGCATCCTGGGCCAGATCGCGGGCAAAACCGAGCTCGCGGTTTTTCGATTCGAGGCCGGTGATCGCTTCATTCAACTGCTGGGTTGCCTGCTGTATGCGCCGATTTAAATGTCGTCGATTGGCGAGCAGAGCATGGGTCATGCGATTAAAACCCTTTTGCAGCGCACCGATCTCATTCAACTCGGTCGGCTCGATGACTTTGCCGAGTTGACCGGTTTCGACAAGCTTGAGGTGCTCCATCAGGCGAAAAATGGGCTGCGTAATTCGGCGTCCGATGACGATCGTCAGGATCACCGCCATGATCAGAATCGAGATGAAAAACACGATCGATTCACTGATGATCTGTAGTGTCTTCTGGCGTAAATGCTGCCGTGATATATAAAGATTTACCCAGCCGAGAACGCTGCTGTGTTGAACATCTCCGGTATCGGGGGTGAACACGTCGGAGTACACGACCCCCTGCGACAGTATCGCCTGGCGAAAGTAGACGTAGTCGGTGGTGTCGGATCGACTGAAGGACGCGGACGCTGACTCGGCGATCAGATTGCCCTGCTTGTCGTATACCGAGGCCAGCACGATGTCATCGGAACCGACCGATTGTTCGAGAAGGTACTGAATCTGGCTATCGTTGCCGCTAAACAGGTTGAATTCGGAGGCGCCGGCTATCTGGCGAGCTATGATGAGGCCCTTGCTGCGCAGCAATTCGTTAGCCTGATCGATGCTGCGGGTAATATGGGACCAGGTGAAAAAAATGTCGATCAGGAGCACGGGAATCAGGGTGACCAACAATATCTGGTACTTGATGCCGAGGTTTCTCACGGCCTTACCCGGTCCAGGCTGGATCTCAGTTCGCGTTCGTCGAGCAGGTTGATCGCCAGTGCCAGCGCGACGCTGGGATTGGTTGCAATCGTGTAGAACCGGGCATATTCGAAGCCGACGGTGGCCGCGGATGGGTGCTCGAGGCGCTGGTTGACGATTTGCGCCAGGTGCCTGCCGATATCCACCGGTGACGAGTAAATCGACGCCAGTGCGCCCGCCCTGACATGGGCCGGCGAGTAGCTGACGGCTGGCTTGTGGTTGCGGTAGCTGGTCAACAACACGGCTTTCAGGGTATCCGGGTTGTAAATGGATTGTCGTGGCAACATCAACAGGGCGTCATTTTCGTGCAGCAGTTGGCGAAGTACCGGCAGCAGCTTATTGGCCGTGTCGAGTCGATACTGATTCAGGGTGAGGTCGTAGTCGCCCGCGGATGGGGCGAGCAGCGGGTCGCTTCCGGGATCGCTCTCGAGAATGATGCCGACCGAGTCCAGGCCCAGCAGTAACTTGCAAAAGGCGAGATATCGCTGCAGTGGCTGATCCAGCAAAATCGCCAGCTGATCGTCGATTGCGAGTTCCCGGTACTGTTCGAATGTCAGGTAGGCGCTGATCAGGTGGGCGTCTGCATCGAGTTGTTTGACCGCACTGGTGGCTTCCGCGCCGAAGGTGATGAAAAGCCTGCGATCGTCCGGATCGGTGAAATCAGAGTTTAACTGCCCGGGCATCAACACCTTGAAGGAAAGCGACTCGTCGGCATGGCCGATCAGGGTTGTGACGCTTTTGTTGAAATAGACGTTATCGCTGCTTTTGACGACTATGATTTCATCGGCAAGCGGTGCGGCCGCAAGCAAGACTGGCGTCGACATGAATACGGCGCCGATTACGAGTCCTTTTAACCAGTTCAACGGTGGTATCAAATACCTCATGGCCTGTAATCCTCCCGATATCAGGCTCGCCACCCGACCGCGCCGGCGGTGCAGTTGGCGGTAAAAAACGGTTCGTGAAACTCGATGGCAAAGATTTCTCCCCGCGGGATCAGAAATCGCTTATCTGCGTTTCAGCATTAAAGTAGAATGACTTGCTGAATTCCCATCCCTGGTTGATTAGATTCTAAGGCCATGTTTTCGCAGGATTATATCGGAAATACGCCGTTCGCGACATTGCGGCGTCTCGGCGCCGGTGTGCGCAACAGATTTTCGGTAAAACTGGAAGGCAATAATCCTGCCGGTTCGGTCAAGGACCGGCAGGTCTATAGCATGATCAAACACGCCGAGGCGCACGCTGACACCGAAAGATACAACCCCGAACTCGCCGCACATGAAGGCATCTTTTGCGGCATCTCCTCGGGCGGGCCGATATGCGCGAGTTTACGCCTGGCGCAGGAATTGTCTGATGCCCATATCGTAACCGTCACCTGTGATCGCGATGACCGCTACCTGACTACCGGATTCTTTCCGCAAAACTGATACGGACCCAGTTATGAACGTTTTCGTCTTCGATATAGAAACCATACCCGACATCGACGGTTGCCGCCGCCTCCATGATTTACACGGCCTCTCCGACGACGACGTCGCGCGCGCCGTTTTTCAGCTGCGGCGGCAACAGTCGGGCACCGATTTTCTGCGCCATCACTTACATCGCATCGTCGCGATTTCGGCGGTGCTGCGCACTCGCGATCAGTTCAAGGTATGGTCGCTGGGCGACGTCGACTCCGACGAGCGGGAATTGCTGCAGCGTTTTTTCAGCGGCATCGAACGCTATACCCCGCGCCTGGTGTCGTGGAACGGCAGCGGCTTCGATTTGCCGGTTATTCATTACCGCAGCCTGCTGTATCCGATCAATGCCGCGCATTACTGGGAAAGCGGTCAGAACGACAACAGCTTTCGTTACAACAATTACCTGAGTCGATTCCACGAACGTCACACTGACCTGATGGACGTACTTGCGGCTTACCAGCCGCGCGCCAGCGCGCCGCTGGACCAGATTGCCGGGCTTTGCGGCTTCCCCGGGAAAATGGGCATGAGCGGGGCGAAGGTATGGGATGCCTACCAGCAGGGGCAGATCAGCGAAATCCGCGATTACTGTGAAACCGACGTCTTGAACACCTACCTGGTGTACCTCAATTTCGAACGCAGCCGCGGCAATCTCGACCAGACCGGGTATCGCGCCGAATGTGACCTCGTGCGCGAAAACCTGAAGGACTCGGAGATGCCTCATCTGCGCGAATTCGAGGCGGCCTGGGTCGATGTCTAAACATCGACGCCGCCGCAAGCTGCCCGAACCACGGCAGGTTACCATCGAGTCGATGTCGCACGAGGGACGCGGCATCGCGCACGTCAACGGCAAGACGGTTTTCGTGTTTGGCGCATTGCAGGGCGAGACCGTTCGTATCCAGGTACTGAAAAGTAATCGCAATTTTGACCAGGCCACCACCATCGAGGTGATTGAGCCGTCACCGCAACGCGTCAGCCCGCGCTGCGAGGCGTTCCAGGTCTGCGGGGGTTGCAGCCTGCAGCATCTCGACAACGACGACCAGGTGGCGATGAAGCAGCAGACATTACTGGAGATGATGTCCCATGCCGGACTCGTGCCGGAACAAATATTGCCGCCGTTACGTGCTGACGCCTGGGGATATCGCCGCAAGGCTCGACTCGGAGTCAAATATGTCGACAAGAAGGGTCGCGTGCTGGTTGGTTTCCGCGAGCGTAACACGCCGTTTATCGCCGACATGCGCTGCTGCGAGGTGTTGTTGCCGGAAGTCGGGCATGAACTCGAAGCGCTCTCCGACCTGATCGGCCGGCTCGAGGCGCGTGCGCAGATACCGCAGATCGAGGTGGCCGCCGATGCTAAACAGGTGCAGCTGGTGTTTCGCCATTTGCAACCATTGAGCGAGCATGACCGGGCCTTGTTGCTCGAATTTGCCGAGGCCCATAACTTTCATATCATGTTGCAGTCGGGCGGGCCCGATAGCGTACAGGCGCTTTCCCCGGGGCCGCCCGAGCTCTACCTGCAACCCGCCGGTGGCGACGATATCCGTATCGCCTTCAATGCGCTCGATTTCGTGCAGGTAAACAGTCAAATCAATCAGCAGATGGTGGCGCAGGCACTCGAGCTACTGGACCTGCAATCCGGGGACCGCGTGCTCGATCTGTTCTGCGGGCTCGGTAACTTCACGCTGCCGATGGCGCAACGCTGTCAGCGGGTGACCGGTGTCGAGGTAGACCAGCCGATGCTGACGCGCGCTCGCGCCTCCGCGCTCGCCAACAACATCGACAATACCGATTATTTCTGCGCCGACCTGGACCAGCCCGGCCCCGGGGACGACTGGATGCGGCAGCGCTATGACCGCATCTTGCTCGATCCGCCGCGCTCGGGTGCACTCGAAATGGCGCAGTTGATCGGCGCCTTTGGCGCGGCGCGCATCCTTTACGTCTCCTGTCAGCCTTCCAGTCTGGTGCGCGATGCTGCTATTATTTGCGCCCGGGGATACCGCATGTCGCAACTCGGTATCATGGATATGTTCCCGCAAACCGCCCACGTCGAGGCGATGGCGGTATTTGAGAATCAATCACGGGGGTCTACGTGAAAATAGTCAGTGCAGTGATCAAGCCTTTCCGGCTGGACGACGTTCGCAGCGCTTTATCGGATATCGGAATCAACGGCCTGACGGTTTATGAAGTCAAGGGTTTCGGTCGCCAGAAGGGCCATACCGAACTGTACCGGGGCGCCGAGTACGTGGTTGATTACATCCCCAAGGTAAAGATAGAGATTGCCATCGATGACGACCTGCTGGACCAGGTCATCGATACGATTATCGAGTCGGCGCGAACCGGCAAGATCGGCGACGGAAAAATATTTGTCACCAGCCTGGAAAACGTGGTCAGGATCCGAACCGGTGAATCGGGCTCCTCGGCTTTGTAAATTGCAGGAAATTTTATTAATCTAGGCGCTGTGTGAACACTTGAAGTAGGTAAATGCTATGAGTGCGAATATAAACCTTGATAAGGAAATCGCCGCACACCGGTCAAACGATGTGACAAGGCGCGGCATCGACTCGGAAGTACCCGCTATGGATTTGCCGGACATGTCGGCAAATATCGCCAATTCCGATCAGTTAGTGACGCCGCTGGATCGCTGGATTGCTAAAAAAATGATGGCGGTCGTCGGTAATCCCCCGATCGTGCTGAAACTGTGGGATGGGGTCGAGGTAACCTCGCCACGGTCACAGCCGGTCGTCAGGCTGCAGTATCACAGCCGCGGCGCCATGTTCAAAACGATCATGAACCCCGACTCTATTTTGGTGATCTCTACGCCAGCGGGCAGGTCTCGATTGCCGGCGACCTGGTCAAGTTCATGGAAATTATTTATTCGAACCTCGAACACGAGGTCGAACAGGGCTTGCTGCGCAAGCTGGTGTTGTGGCTGGGGCACCGCCGTATCGCCAATTCCCGCGACAAGGCCAGGGACAATATTTACCATCACTACGACATCGGTAACGACTTTTACCGCCTCTGGCTCGACCGGGCGGAGATGCAATACACCTGCGCCTATTTTCCCGATGAGGCAATGACGCTGGAGCAGGCGCAGGTCGCCAAGCTGCACCACGTTTGCCGCAAGCTCGAACTCAAGGCGGGCGATCGGGTTGTCGAAGCGGGCTGCGGCTGGGGCGGGCTGGCGCTGTTCATGGGGAAACATTACGCCGTCAGGGTAACCGCCTACAACATTTCCCGCGAGCAGGTGGCTTATGCGCGTGAGCGTGCGCAGCGCGAGGGATTATCCGCGCGGGTCGAGTACGTGCTGGACGATTATCGCAATATCAGCGGTGAGTACGATGCCTTTGTATCGGTGGGCATGCTCGAACACGTCGGCAAGATGGATTTCCTTACGCTGGGCCGCGTCGTCGATCGGTGCCTCAGGCCCGAGGGACGCGGGATGATTCACAGTATCGGCCGCAACCGTCCGGCGCCGATGAACGCCTGGGTCGAGCGGCGCGTGTTTCCCGGCGCCTATCCGCCGAGCCTGATGGAAATGATGCAGGTTTTCGAACCCAACCACCTTTCGGTGCTCGATGTCGAAAACCTGCGCCTGCATTATTCGCTGACGCTGCAACACTGGCTCGAGCGCTACGAGGCGCACAGCGAAGAAGTGCTGGCGTTGATGGATGAATCCTTCGTCAAAACCTGGCGTCTTTACCTGGCCGGCTCGATCGCGGCTTTTAACGTCGGTGAGTTGCAGTTGTTCCAGGTAGTGTTTTCTGGTGCCAATAACAACCAGGTACCCTGGTCACGCAAGCACCTTTATCACAAGCGGGCACAAAAATTGAAGCACCAGGAAGAGCGCGAACTGGCCGGTGCCTGATCGATCCACGCTCGAACCTGATTCCTCGGTAATCCTGTGACGAAAGCGGTCGATTGCTCGGTCGCCAGCCCTGGCGCGGAATATTGGTTACTGCCTGTAGGCGCATTTCTGGTATAGCGTTAAGGCAGCCGAATCAGGGTCATATTTCTGTTTCAGCGCCTTGTACTCGTTTCCCGCGTAAATTTTGTCGAACTGCTCCTGCGATAAAAATGTCGAGGAATACAGCATCTTTACACCACCCATTTCAAAACACAGTTGGTCCAGAATCCGGGTGTAGTGGTAGTCCCGTTGCTGATCGGGTTTGTCGACAAAACAATAACAGCCGATATTCATGTATCGCTGACCCACTTCGAGAGGGTAGGAGAGGGTAGAGAGTAGCCCGGGTTTTAGGCACGATCGGCAGGGCAACCCAGGGTTGACCCTGAATATCAATGTTGTCGAGGATGAAATCGATAAATTCTTCGGCGCGATGCCACGGAATGACCCAATCCTGAATCAATTCCTCCTCGGTCGGATTGCGAATGCCAAGCAAATCGCATAAACCTCGTTTGAGGCGCGTGTAATGGGTATAGAAGCTGGAATTTCTAAAGCGCCTGGGGCTGAGTTGGCGAAAAATATTGTAAACACCATGATCGGGGACATTCCAGAACCAATCGGGATCGAAACGAAAGATATAGTCGTCGGTGTTCATATCGAGTTGCGTGGCGGTGCGGGACTTTAAGTAAAAAGGGTCGCCCCGGTAAATATTGACGGGATTCCTCGCATTCTCAATAAACTTTCCCGAGGTAAGGTAAAGTTCTTTCCGGTTGTAAAACAGGCCTTCCAGAAAAACTCCTTCAGGCTGATCCATGTGTGCCTCAAAACTTTCGAGATAATGTGAGACGTTTTCATGGTTGCTATTGGTAAGGCGCACATACTGTGTCGCATGCATCAGGCTCAGGGTCGCTCGCAACACATATCCGAGAGTGCCAAAGGAGTTGGGTAATGCGTGGAAAAGGTCCGCATATTCGTTGTCGGCGGTACATATGACCGTCTCTCCGCCGGGTAATAATACTTCTGCCTGTATCAGGCTGTCGTGTAAAAAACCATGCAGAAAGCAACTAGATTCAATACCGATACCGACAATTGCACCGCCTATAGTGATATGTTTAAGCTCGGGTGAAATTTTCGGCAACAGGTTGTGACGCAGTGTTGCCTGTAGCACGGTTTCGATGGTAGTCATGCCTTCGACGTCAATGGTGGCCGTCTCGGGGTCAATTCCTATCACCTGGTTAAATTCGTCTACCCGTAGACCGGAACGATCACGTGCATCATTTCCGCCGTAACGAAACAGATTTGTCATCGTGGTTTTATGGAGACGGAATGCAACCTTACCGCTGGCATATTCGGAAATCAGCTTCTCTTTCTTGTCGAGATATTGTCGAAAAGGATCCATAGTCAGCTTAATCGGTGGAAATCGGCTTACGATATCTGTGAAGTTGATGGCGTCCCCGGCAGGAATCGAACCTGCAACCTACGCCTTAGGAGGGCGTCGCGCTATCCAGTTGTGCCACGGGGACATCGTTTGTAAATCAATAACTCAGGTAATTCAGGTGTCGCTCGTATGGAAATTTATACGGAATTTTCGACAAAATAACCTGAAACGGGGATTTTATAGAGAAGAGGGCAGGAGTGCCATATTTCCGGTAATTGCATCAAAAAAATATTAACCTGAAAATTTCATAAACCGTGCGCGATCTTCGCGCATATTTATGAAATTTTCGGGTTAGATATCTCCGGCGCGCCTATATTGTCATCGAAAAAATCCTGGCATCCGGTGCATCGCGCAACAATCGCAAATCAAATGCCATGCATAAATTTCTAACAAAGGGCCTGGCGTGTTCCGGAACAACCAACTTATTTTCACTCAGTCCCACCAACCCATCGGCCTCCATTTCCGTCAACCTTTGAAGGCAGTCTTCCAACTCTGGAAACTGGTTATCCGGCCGTTCCCACGTCGTCTCAAAATGACACATAATATTTAAAATATGTTGCCGTACAATACGATCCTCATTGGTTAGTAAGTGACCTCGAAATACCGGAAGCTCGCCGCTATTAGCGCGTGCTTCATATTCAGGAACTGTTTTTTCATTTTGTGCAAAAGCGTACCAGGAATCGCTAATCGCCGACATGCCCAATCCGATCATCAGTTGGGTTTTACTCGCGGTATATCCCATAAAATTACGATGTAATTTCTTGCTTAGTAATGATTGATACAAGGAATCAGACTGCAACGCGAAATGGTCCATGCCAATTTCCTCATAACCAAATTCTGAAAACAGTTTCTTACCCGTTTCGTACAGCGCTCTTTTAGTTTCATTCCTGGGCAGGTCCTCCTCGCTAAATCCACGTTGGCCGGTACCTTTTATCCAGGGAACATGCGCGTAGCTGTAAAATGCCAATCTATCCGGGGCAATTTCATTTGTTTTACAAATTGTATCAGCTACATTTTCCAGTGTTTGATGCGGCAATCCAAAGATCAAATCATGACTTACCGAGGTATAACCTGTCTCTCTAGCCCATTCGGTTACCTGCCTGACCTTTTCGTAACTTTGAATTCGGTTTATTGTTTTTTGCACCAAGGGGTTGTAGTCCTGAACTCCAAAACTGCACCTTCTGAACCCTGATTCATATAATGTTTTGAGGTGTTCCCGAGTTGTACTGTTAGGGTGCGCCTCAAAACCGAACTCATGTTCTTCTGTTATCGGTGAATGTTCCATAATTCCATCAATCAACATTTTCAGATGATCAGGGCTAAAGAATGTTGGGGTACCTCCCCCAAGGTGTAACTCCTTAATCCTCGGAGTTTCGTCGAATAAATTGCGGTATGTCTTCCATTCACTCAAGACGGCATCGATGTATGGAGATTCCACGCTGTGCCTTTTGGTAATACGTTTGTGACAACCACAGAATGTGCACAGGCTTTCGCAAAACGGCAGGTGAATATATAAGCTGATACCCTCAGTTAAATTACTTTCTTCGAACGCCCGAACAGCCGTATCTTTCCACCTGTCTACAGTAATTGACCCCGCATCCCAGTACGGAACCGTCGGGTAGCTTGTATAACGCGGGCCCGGTATGTTGTATTTCTGAATTAAATGGTTGTTCATAATGCTACCCAAAAAAAGGTCGCTGAAAGTTGACAGTGAGGTATTGAAATTAGATTGCCGCTACCGTGACAGGACCTCCTGCCTCATCAGAACCCGTATTTATATCATGAATCGGCACAAGTACAGTTACATTGACCGCACCCCCGTAATTCGAGCCATCCAGCATGCGGGGTTTCCTTCGCCGTGAGTCCGATTAATCCGGTGCTCTCGGAGGATGGTGGTGGCAGTGTCGTCGTCAATCCATCGGAATCCCCACCCAGTGCCCTGCAGCGCTATTTCTTGGTCGACCTGGAATTCGATACCCTGCCGTCGACGCGGGTCGCCGAAGGGCTGCCTGCCAAACCGCCCGCCGGAGAAAACATAGCCGTCAGTTCCCGAATTCTCGAGGCAATGAAATCATCGGACGATCTGCCAAAGTATCGAAACACTTTCGCGTGGGTTTCCGCAAAACTGGTCGATTCCGGTACCTGTAAACTCAGTGGCTTCAGGGATATAGGAGGGTGGTGGAGGTCGGCCGCCCACAAACCCAGCCCTGTTTACTATACCTACTGCGGTGGCGGCAGCAATAACGATCGTATCTACGTCAATGCCGTCACCGGAGAAATCTTCAGGTGATCAAAAGGGGCACTGATCCTTTTTGATGGCGTATTACTTCGGAATCCACCAGTCATGTCCGCGCTCGGTGGTCACGTACTCCGGCCAGCGGAAATGAATCGGCGGCTCGTAGTCACATAGCGGGGGCTGCCAGTTGCCGCCGCCGATGCCCCCGCCGGTACGCTCCTCGAACTCATCGATAGCCGTCTGTAACAATTCCGGGCTTGTCAGCAGGTCTAAAATCGTGCAGCCGACGGTTTTGGCCGCGCAACCAATCATCGGTTCGATAGTTTCACGGATACCGCCGAGCGCATTCATCGCCCACGCCGGGTACTTGTAGCCCGCCTGCGGCGATGCCAGCGTAGGGCGCGCGACGTATAGCCTGACCGTGGGTGCGTGCCAGCAGTACTCGGTATAGTCGTCCGAGGTAAAGTGTTGCTGCCACTCGGGCAGTTCCCGGCGCAGCTCGATTTCGGCTTGCTGCGGGCTGATCAATTTTTCGGTTTCGGCGAGATAGGGTTCATCCATGGGTTCCAGGCCTAGATTACGCTGGATTTCGCGGGCCTTTTCGAGTGCGCCGCCGTGGTTGAATTTCGGTGCCCCCACCAGGCCTAAATTATCGTAGGTAGCTTGTGCCAGTGCATGATTGGCGAGGCCGTGGCGCGACTTGCTGACCCAGTCACGGCGCCAACCGCAATGGCTGATCGATGCGGCGGCGGTGGCATTCTGATCAAGAACGCCGGTAATGCGCTCGGCCATCTCGATGGTCGGGACGCGCATAACATACTGGATCTGCGCGAGTTGCGCCGGCAGGTTATCCGCCGTTGCCTGGCCCGCGGTGAGAATACATTCGTTCATCGACCAGCCGCAGCCGGCCGCCACCATGTGTTCCTTGAGCGACTTCGATGTCTGGTACATTTGCAGCAGCGCATCGTTGGCGCCGGGGGCGCGTGCCGACGCATGCGCGGCGGCGATCGGGCTATCGTTTTCGCTGGCCTGGCCGAGCCAGGTTTGCGGCGCGTCGCATTCGAAGCTGTAAATCATCGCGTAGGCAACCCCGCAATGCGTGTCCCATCGCGTGGTGTTACACAGCGGCAGCATGTAAAAAGGATGAAAGCTGATTGCCGCATCCAGATCGTCGTAATAGCCCCTGGCCGCATGGACGGGTTTAGAACCGCGTACTTTTTCCGCGGGTTCGCCAAAGAACTTGAGGCGCCCCTTTATATCGTGCCGCTGCATCATCGCTTTAGCGGCGAGAAAGCCACCAAGCGCGGAAATGCCAAGCGCCGAATGCGGGTCGGTATGACCGCCCGCGTGAACGCTGAGGCCATCGCGCGGGCGTTGCCGGGTATCCGCCGCCTGGCAGTTTCCCGGTACCGCGTCGTATTCGGCGTAACCGGCGATGGTGGGTCCATCGCCGTTGCGCCACTCGGCGCAAAAGGCGGTCGGCATGCCTGCGCTACCCTGTTCGACATCGAATCCCTGCGCCCGCAGCAGGTCCACGTACCAGTCACAGGAGCGGTATTCGCGCCAGGCGGTCTCGCCAAGGTCAAAGATCACCTGGTGCCAGTCGGAAAGATCGTCGATCTTGCTGTCGACCCATTCAATTAAATCGTGTTTTGGCATAGACGTATCAAGTGGTATTTATGAAACGCACAGATTAACAATTCAAGCCGTCGCATAAAACCGCTTTCAACGCCTATTTAATGAGCCTCCATGCGAGACCATATCGGGTCATGGACCCAACTGCTAGACGAATACCCGGTGTCAGCCTCGAGTTGAGCGTTACTGGTGAATCCGACAAACTGCGCGTCTTTTTTCAGGTACAATTCCTTTTCAACCATGCCCCCACGACTAGAAAAAATTCCACAGATAGAGACCCGACGTTTACTGCTTCGCGAAGCGAACAGCGGCGATGCCGGGGCGCTCTACGATATTTACTCACGCGAGGCCGTGGTTCGCTACTGGGACCATCCCGTGTGGAGGCAAATGTCGCAGGCCGATGACCTGATCAAGTCGGTACTCGATGGGTTCGTGGCCTACGAAGTGTTCGCCTGGTGCATAACGCTGAGAGAATCGGGTGAAGTCATCGGCACCTGCGACCTGTTTGATTACTCCGCGGAACACAGGACCGCGGAAATCGGGTATGCATTTCATCCCGATCGATGGGAGCAGGGCTATGCCGTGGAACTACTGCCGCCACTGCTTGCGTTTGGATTTGACAGCCTCGGCCTGAATCGTATCCACGCCGAGGCCGATCCCCGCAACATTGCGTCGCTGAAGGTCCTGCTCAACCATGGCTTCAGGCAGGAAGGTCTGATTCGCGAAAACTGGATCTACCGGGATGAAAAACCTTCCGATACCGCGGTACTGGGATTGCTCAGACGCGAGTGGAACACTGGCGGCGCTTCACACGAGTCAGGATGATGCGTATCCTTTGTTTAATTAAAGGCCGCATTGAACTCAGTCCCGGGCTGTATCAATGGCGGGATCGATAACTGGAGGAGAAGAGCTATGTCTGACATCGAAGCAGTGGCCCTGCAGGCACTGTCCAAAATAACTTTTGATACCTACTGGCTGGATAGCCTGGAAAGCGAGGAAAGCCAGGCGGCGCTGGAGCTGGATATAGAATGCGACCTGCTCGTCGTCGGCGGTGGTTTCTGTGGCCTCTGGGGCGCGATTCAGGCCAAGGAGCAGCACCCGCAGCGAAACGTTGTATTGATCGAGGCCCGTTCCATTGCCAACGGCGCGAGCGGCCGCCCGGCGGCCATCATGTCCACCTCGGTCATGCACGGCATCGATAATACGGAACGCATGTTTCCACAGGAAGTGTCCGAACTCGAAAAGCTAGGGCGGGAAAACATGGACGGCTTTCGCGCCGCGGTCGAGCGTTACGGCATTGACTGCGATATCGAATGGGGTGGGGAAATGAAGGTTTCGATCGGTGACCAGGGCCTGGAGACCATCGAGGAAGACTACCAGCTCTATTGCAAATACGGTCACGATGCCGAAAAGCTCGACCAGGAACAGGTGCAGGCCGAAATCAGGTCGCCGATTTTCCACGCCGCGGTTTGGTCGAAGAAACGCAGCGGCACCATGCATCCGGGCAAGCTCGTGCGTGGTCTGAAAAAGGCGGCGTTGGAACTGGGGGTGCGGATTTATGAGAACACGCCGCATGTCAGCAACCGCCTGCTCGGAGACAAGGTCGTGGTAAACACCCCGAATGCGTCGATCGAGGCTGACAGGGTCCTTCTGGCGACTAACGCCTGGGCCGTGGGGCATCGTAAAATCAGCAACCGTGTGGCCGCGATCCGCGATCGGATCCTGGTCACCGAGCCGCTGACGCCGGAGCAGATGGAGAAGGTCGGCTGGGCGCACCGTCAGGGCATTTACGACACGCGCACGCAGCTCAACTACATGCGGCTAACCGCGGATAACCGTATTCTGTTTGGCGGCCGGCTGGATTATTTTTTCGGTAACGACACCGATCCGGTGATCGACAAAACCGCGGCGCCTTACGTCAGGCTGGCAAAATCCTTTTACCGCACCTTCCCGCAGTTGCGGGACGAAATCAGGTTTTCACACGCCTGGAGCGGGCCGATCGGCCTGACCACCCGCATGGCTGTCCATTACCAGAAATATCACGGCGGTAAGATGGTGTTTGCCGGCGGTTACTCGGGTTTTGGCGTCACCGCTTCACGTTTCGGTGCTCGCGTGGGCCTCGCTATTCTGGATGGCGTGGACCTGCCGGAAACGCAGATGACCTTTGCCCAAACCCTGCCCAATTACATCCCGCCGGAACCGTTTCGCTGGATCGGCGCAAAAATCACCATGTACGCGCTGGATACGCTCGACGAAAAAGGAGGCTGGCGCATATTGTGGGTGAAGATGGTGCAGAAGATGGGATTTCCGATCACCTTGTGATACGGCCTCGCTGTGTCGGCTACCCGAATTTGTGGCTCAGCCCGAAAACGCAGGTTTTCGGTAATAGCCATGAATCAATCCTGGTAGTAGTAGTCGTATTTGACCAGTAGATGGCGCATAAATTCCCAGGCTTCGTTGTAGGTCAGGCCGCTGTTTTCGGGAATGATGATCTTGATGTAAAGATCCTTGCCGTATTCGCGCTTCAACTTTGTCAGGCGTTCCTCGACCTCGACCAGGCTGAGCCGGCTGAATTCCGTGTCGCCGGGTTGACGATAACGAATCACGGTGCCGGAATCGTCCTTGACGTAATAGACCTGGGCGATGTGCTTGCCTTTGGCGCTGCGCGCCGGCTTTATCAATTCCTCATACTTCGATTTGATCGTCTCGTAGTCGCCTTTCAGGGTCAGCAATTGCTGGTTGTAGGCGCTGATCTCATGCGCGAGTAATTTTTTTTCCTGCGTCAGCTGACTGATGTTCTGTTGTTGCTGGCTGCTTGACGCGGATAGTTCGGCGATCTCGACGCGTGCGCTTTCGAGCTCGGAGCGCGCCTGATCACCTTGCGCCTGTTGTTGCGCCAGTTTCTGATTCAACAATGCGATCTGTTGCGCCATTTCATTGAACTGTGAGGTTGCCGCATTGATCTCGAGATTGACGGCATCCAGCTCGGCGCGGGTTTGCTCGAGCGATGATTGCAGCTCGCGATTCTGCTGTTGCAGCGATGCAAGGCTCGAATCCTGGTCGCGTATCGCGATCTGCGCATTGGCCAGTTCCTCGGCCTTTTTCAACAGGCGCAGCCGCAGGATCGAATTGCTCTGCTCGGCGTTGGCGAGACGCTCCTCCAGGGTTGCGTTTTCCATCGAGGTGGATTCGATCAACTGCGCCGCCATGCGTTCGGCGGCAACGCTTTCCTGCAATTCGGCGACCAGTTGCCAGTTGCGCACCACCAGGATACTGGTGGCCATCAGGAAGATCAGCGTAATCACCATCATGACATCGGTGAAAGACGGCCAGAAACTGTTTTCGCCTCCGATGCCGGCGTGGTGGTGGGTGCCGATCTGGACGAAGCCGTTATTCACAGTTTGTCGTCGTGTCGCTCAGCCGGCAAGCGGAAACCTTCACGCAGGATCTGCTTGATACCTTCCAGCTCGAGCTCAAACCGGCTCGCCTGCTCCTGTTCGGCGGCAATCGTCTGTTGCAGGGTGATTGCCGCATCGTGGTAGATCTGTTGAGTCTGGTTGAGCTTGTCCGCGGCGAGCACCACCGACTTTATCAGGTCGGTCATCTTGTGCACGATGTCGTCGCTGCTCTTGACGTAATGCGGTAACAGGTAGACCGAGGTCAGGTGTTCGACGCCACCCAGGCAGTGCGTCTGCACGTCGCCGAGGCGAGTGTAGAAATAGCCGAAAATGGTATAGGAGACAATCGCGGTGATGGTCGTCGACAGGGCGGTCGACATGCCGTGAATGACCAGCCCCATGCCGCCGAGACTGGCGTCGGCCGAGTCGATCAGGTCGGAAGCCCCGAGCAGGGCGATCGAAAGCGATACGATGGTTCCGAAGACACCGGTGAGAATCAGGATGTTGTTGATAAAACGAATCAGTCCAAAGCGCGTGGATTCGTCGGCGTTGAGCATCGCCGCCAGGGCGCTGTGATTGATTTCACCGTTTGATTTCTGAATGGTGCGCATGGTGCCGTGGCGTCGTGCGATGATCGAGTCGGCGCGAAGTCCCTCTATGTAATCCGACCTGAGGGCTTCGACGTTGTTGATGAATGCGGCGATGGCCGCCTCTTCACGCCGGTAGCGCAGCAGATGATATACGATGTTGCCGATGCCGAGCAGGAACAGCGCAAGGATAGCGCTGTTGATGACAATGCCGGTACTGGTGAGCTGATTCTCGGCGTAAAACGGATAGATAAAGTCGAAATTGACCGCGACCAGAACGATGGCGGCCACGATAACCACGCCAAACTGGAGCAGTATCCTGGTGCTAAGGCTGGTAAGCAGGCGCTGAATATCCATCGCGTGGGTCTCAGGTTTAATTGGAAAACGCAATCATCGAGCGTAGTCGATCCGGCATTTAATAATGTTTTCCGCCGGAAGTCAAAATGCCGTTGACGGTCACGGGTGAAACCGGTTGCCGCGGTGGCGGTGCCTGCGGGTCATCCCGGGTAGCCGTTTCAACAAGCTGCTGCTGGCGATCGCGATTTGCCCCTCCCGGTCCGGTTCAGGTCGTGGTCTGGCGCAGATGGTTGATCAGGTCGATCTGGGTAATCAAGCCATGAAAAGTGTCGCCATCGGCGATGATTGCGACCTTGTCTTCCTTGAACAATTCGACGATCTTGTCGATGCCGGCCGTCGGTGGCACCGTTTCCAGGTTGGTGACCATGACCTCGGCAACTTTCATCTGGAAACTATCCTCGTCTTCGTACAGACCCAGCAGGATATCGGATTCGTCGATCAAGCCGACGATGTGCCCATCGTCTACCACCGGCAGTTGCGACACGTCGAACATGCGCATGCGCTTGTAGGTCGTGATCAGGTTGTCCTCGGAGGTCACGGTAACGACATCACCGCTGTCCATCGGCCTCGCGATCAGGTCGCGCAGGTCGCCATGGCTCGTGCGTTCCAGCAGGCCCTGATCGGCGAGCCAGGAATCGTTGAAAGATTTGTTCAGGTACTTGTTGCCGGTATCGGCCGCCAGCGTCAGCACCCGTTTAGGGGTTGTTTGCTCGCGACAGTAGCGCAGCGCTGCGGACAGCAGGGTTCCGGTCGAGGAACCGGCGATAATGCCTTCCTTGCGGAGCAGGGCGCGCTGGGTCTGAAAAGCTTCACGATCGCTGATGGCATAAGCCCTCTTTACCAGGCTGATGTCGCAGATCGGCGGCAGAAAATCCTCGCCGATGCCTTCCACAAGCCATGAGCCGGCCTGCGGCGTGTTGCCGGTGTTGATGGTGTCGGCCAATATCGAGCCTTCCGGATCGGCGACGATCATTTCACAATCCGGCAGGTTTTCGTGGAAAAACTGGCCGAGGCCGGTGACCGTGCCGCTCGAACCGACGCCGACGACCATGGCGTCGAGTTTGCCGTCCATTTGCCGCAGAATTTCGGGCCCGGTGTCGATGCGGTGCGTCTTCGGGTTGTTCGGGTTCGAAAACTGGTCGATGAAAAACGAATTCGGGATTTCGGACGCGAGCCGCTTGGCGTAATCCTGGTAGTACTCGGGGTGGCCTTTTTGCACGTCGGAACGGGTCAGGCGCACATCCACGCCCATCGCGCGGATGTGGCGAATCTTGTCCGGGCTCATCTTGTCCGGAATCACCAGGATCAGCTTGTAGCCCTTCTGCGCGGCGACCAGGCCGAGCCCGAGGCCGGTATTACCCGCGGTCGCCTCGATAATGGTGCCGCCCGGCTCGATCTTGCCATCCGCTTCGGCGGCCTCGATCATGCACACCGCGATCCTGTCCTTGATCGACCCGCCCGGGTTTTCCGATTCCAGCTTGATGAAGAGGTCACAGGGACCGGTGTCGAACTTGCTGAGTTTGAGAATCGGCGTGTTGCCGATCAGGTCGAGTACGGAATTAGCGATAGCCATTACCAGTCTCCTTGATCAGGGTTAGAATCGGGAGCCATTATAACTGATGCGATAGTCGCTGACTGCAATCCACTCGGGTTCAATTTCGATGCCCCAGCCGGGTTTGTCGGGAATCAGCACGTTGCCGTTACGGATTTCCAGCGCCGGGCTGAAAATCATCTCCTGCCAGGGGTAGTAGTCACTGCCCTCGATCGAGTACTCGACGTATTTACCCGCGTTTTCGATCGCCGCCATGAAATGCGCTGAAAACAGCGTCACCAGGCTCAGGTTGGCCGAGTGCAGGGTGCAGGGGATGCCCGCCTGTCCGGCGTATTCCGCGACCTGCAGGGTACGCGTGATGCCGCCCATGTAGCAGATGTCGGGTTGTACGATATCGACCGCATGGCTGTCGATCATCTGTTTCCAGACGATCATGTTGTTGTCCTGCTCGCCGCCGGTCACGTCGATATCGAGCGCTTCGGTTACCTCACGGGTCCAGTCCAGCTCCCAGTAGGGGCAGGGTTCCTCGAAATGGCTGACGCCGTAGTCGGCGAGCATGTGCCCGATTTCGATGGCTTTCTTCGGCGTGTAACCGCTATTGGCGTCGACCAGCAGGCTGACTTCGTCGCCGAGGGTTTCGCGCATGGTTTTGACGATTTCCTCGCTGCGCCCCGGCCATTGATCGACGTCGTGACCGCACTCGCGCGCGATGCGGAACTTGAATGCGCGATAGCCGAACGCCTCGCGCAGGGCAAGCATGCGCTCGGCCTCCTGTTGTGGCGTGATCTCGCGCTTCATGCTGGAGGCGTAGACCGGGAACTCGCTGCCCTCGCCGCCCAGCAACCGGTGCACGCTTTTACCGGCGCGCTTGCCGCGAATATCCCACAACGCGGTATCGACACCGCACAACGCACGGTACAGGTAAGTTCCCTGGAACTTGTGTTCGCGGTCGAGCACGATCTGGGTGACCGCGCCGATGTCGTTCGCATCCATGCCGATTACATGGGCTGCGACCTGGCGGTGGACGATCTCGGCGGTGATGTCGGCATTGTAGGGCGAAACCTGGCCCCAGCCCTCGTCACCGTCGTCGGTGCGTACCCTCACCAGCGTTACGTATTCGCTGGCGAAGGTCTCGATACTGCTAATAATCATGCAGTCGCGGTCTAGAGAGCATCCAGTGCCTGCCTGAGATCGGCGATCAGGTCCTCGGCGGACTCGAGACCGGCGGAAAGGCGCACCAGGCCATCGGTAATGCCGGCCGCCATGCGTTCTTCGCGCGGCATGTCGGCATGCGTCATGGTGACCGAATGCGTAACCAGCGATTCGACCGAGCCGAGGTTTTCGGCGAGGCTCCACAACTGCAATGTATCCATCAGTTTCTTACCCGATTCAACCCCGCCATGTACTTCGAACCAGAGCATCGAACCGTGACCGCTGGCCTGCCGGTCGGCGAGTTCCTTCTGCGGAAATGAATCCAGGCCCGGGTAGCAGACGCGATCGACGTTGGGATGCGTTTCCAGGAACCGGGCGACCTCGAGCGCATTGGCCGACTGGGCTTCGAGGCGCGTGCTCATGGTCTTGACACCCTGCAGCGTGTAAAACGCGACCATCGGCGTCATGTTGCTGCCGAGGCAGTTGCGTACGAACATGATTTGCTCGAGGTGATCCGGGTTGGCGGCGGTGATCGAGCCGCCGACGCTGACGTTGTGTCCTTCCATGAACTTGGTGGTGCTGTGCAGACTGATATCGGCGCCGAGTTCGAGCGGGCGCTGGTAAAACGGCGTCAGGAAGGTGTTGTCGACCACGTGAGGAATCCCGGCGGCCCGTGAAACATCCGAGACTGCTTCGATATCGGTCAGCTTAAGCGTCGGGTTGGCCGGGGATTCGGTGAAAATCAGTTTGGTGTTTTCCTGGATCGCCCGCTTGATGTTGTCCGCGTCAGAGGTATCGACAAAGCTGCACTCGAGGCCCCAGCGGTTCAAAACCTTGGTCGATACGCGGTGGGTTCCGCCGTAGACCACGTCCGACAGAATGGCGTGATCGCCGCTGCCGACCAGACCCATGATGGTGCAACTGGTGGCGGCCATGCCGGTGGCGAAGCAGAGGCTGCCGACACCGCCCTCGAGCGCTGTAATCTTCGCTTCCAGCGCGCTCACGGTGGGGTTCCCGGAACGGCTGTAGGAATAGCCTTTCTCCAGGTACTTGTCGACCGATTCCTGCACGTAGGTAGTTGTCTGATAAATCGGCGTCAGGATCGCGCCGGTGACCGGGTCGGGTTTTACACCGGCGCGTACTTCACGTGTTTTGAAATGTTGGTCGTCGTTGCCGCTCATCAGGCTCCCCGGTTGTTTGAAATTGAAAGGAGCGCAATTCTAGCATCAGTAAGACAAATATAAAGAAGCAAATACGCCATAGCCCGTGGCTGTTTTCGTGAAACTGGCGCTGCGTCCGTCAATCTTGCAAAATGAGCGGTCAGCCATCCGTCGCGCGACGGGCGCTGAAAGTACCGGCAGACTCCGTCGAACGGGTCAGCTGTTACTTATCCTGGCCGCATTAAGTCAGACTCGATGGCATCAATCACTCCCGGGGGGCGCCGCATGAATGAACACGAAAAACTGAACTATGTCGAGCTGCCGGCGCGCGATTTGTCCGCCACCCGCAACTTTTTTGGCGAGGTTTTCGGCTGGCGGTTCGAGGAATTCGGCCCGGACTATTGCGCCTTCGCGGGGCAGGGTCTCGACGGTGGTTTTTATCGTTCGGAACTTTACTCGAGCACGCAAAATGGTTCGGCCCTGATGGTGTTTTACAGTGACGATCTCGAAGCCACGCAAACCAGGATCGAACAGGCTGGCGGGCGTATCGAAAAACCGATCTTCGAATTTCCCGGCGGCCGCCGCTTTCACTTCTGCGAGCCGAGCGGCAACGAGTTTGCGGTGTGGTCGGCGCCGGCGGCGGTCCAGGCCGCTGGCAAGTAATTCACTAGCGCAAGGCCGCCATGTCAAACGGCATCGCCGGTAATCACCAGCCTCCCGTTTTCGAGCAGGTATTCCCGGGGCGTCATTTGGTAAGCTCAGAGACCCTTTTACTCTCGATCTGCTCCAACGAGTTCAACTCCGCTCGATAGTGCTTTCGGGTTTGTAGGGTAAGCTGCAAATAATGTTTGTTCCCCGGCCTGCCTGGCTGTGGATTTCCAGGCTGGCTCCGATGACGCTGGCCCGGTACTTCATAATGCCCAAACCGAAGCACTCCCCATTTTTCGCGTCGACCTTAAAACCAGCTCCATCGTCATTGATGCCCAGGAATAACGAATCGTTTTCGTGCTTTAGTTCGATAGTGACCTGTTCTGCGTGAGCATGCTTTTTTGTATTGTGAATCGCCTCCTGAACGATGCGTAGCAATTGTATCTTGGTTTCAGAATTGAGCATCCGCGCCGGCTCCGGCGTGGAGTGTTGCAATCTGTAATCAGTCGCTGCCTGCCTGTTGGCGCTGTCGACAAGTTTGGTTAAGGCCTCCAGCAGCGAATCGTTTTCGATCTCCAATGGGGCCAGATCGTGAATGATCTGACGAAGCTCATCGCCGAGAGCCTGCAGGTTGCTACCGATATGGTTGAGAGATTCGGTTTCCAATCTGTTGCTATCCTTAAACTTGTTGGACAGGGATTTTGTAATCATGGCCAGGCCGGCGACTTGCTGGCTAACGCTATCGTGTAATTCTCGGCTTATGCGTGCACGCTCCTGCTCTAACACATGCAGTAAGTGTTGCTCCACCTGCTTGCGTTCGTCGATATCGCGTTCGAGCTCGGTCCGGGATAACCTGATGGCGCTGACCATTGGTTTGAAAA
Organism: Gammaproteobacteria bacterium; assembly: GCA_024232855.1. Taxonomy (GTDB): domain Bacteria; phylum Pseudomonadota; class Gammaproteobacteria. The sequence continues at coordinate 7,218 of JAAEPH010000034.1, read as the reverse complement.
TCACAAAGGCGATAAGGACAAGCGTACACCAGGTAACGAGCAGAATAAGGGTTGCGAGACGTTTCAGAAAAGCGACACTGTTTTTGCTTTCGTTAACGTATTGCTTAACGATATAGTCCATCTCGGATATCAGTTTGCCCTTCGCATATTCAAGTACCAATTGCACATCCGGATGGAAATAGTCCAGTTCTTCGGCTTTAGCATCGACTCTGGAAGAGACGATACGTTTACCGGCTGCCAGGTATTCAAGAATAAGCTTGTTCAGGTTATGGGGCTCGGTGAAATAGATGTCGTGAACGGCGTCAGACAGCTTTGAATCTCGATAGAGATAGCTGCCAGGATCGATCAGGTTCTGATGAGATTGCTCTGCTAACTGGATTGTCGAAGTGAGCTCCTGCATGACTGTTTCGCGACGGTCATCAATAGTTTGTTTACTACCTAGCTGTGATATCAACAGAGCAATACGTTGCGATAGCATTCGCTGGCGACCACTGATGTCAATGAGCGCCGCACTGCTCTCTTGCGAACGAATAACGCTAATCAAGCTCATCTCACTGAAAAGCGCAAGCAGCGCGATGATTAACAGTGCGAATATGTATTGTTTGGTGAATCTATCCATGTTTGGTTCGGCAACTCCCGGTTGGTTGACGCACACATGGGACGCTCTGCCCTCTAAAAGGTTTCTCGCAGCGCCCGCCGCATCCTCGGTAGATTATACTGTTCCAGCCGGAGTGACCATCCTTAGCGAAGAACAATTTCTGACCCGATTCATCGGCAATACTTTCCTGGCGCAAACCGCTATCTAAGGGCAATTACTCCGCACAAAAGGACTATGTCCGCTTTAATCCCAACCCGTCTCCCGGGCAATCAGGCCATTCCGCCCAACTCGGGCTGACTGGGTACAGCACTACTTTTACCTGCAAGTTCCGCTATAGAAGCAAGCGAGTAAATACTATTTGACAGCTATTAAATCCGCCTCGTCAGAAAAATTCGTGGGTTGTTATTGGGTGCCGGCCCGAGATACTCCTGCGGAATTGCGTCGGCCTTAAGTCGAATACGTGGGTTTCCAATCCTCACCCCAAATTTCCTGCCACAGGAAGGGCCTCGTTGAATTGCTCTTCACGGTCCCTCCCTTCCACAGATTCCATCTAGGGTTTGAGTGTGTTTCAAAAAAAACATCCAGGCGAGCTATGAGGGATTCCAGTTCATCCCTGTGCTCAGCCCTGTCTATGACGTTCTGCCTTTCACCGGGATCGTCGTGAAGATCGTATAATTCATCTGTGAAATCGTAGGGTGTGGGGCCGAAGCGTCGCATCAGCAACCATTTATCGGTGCGAATTGCGCGTGTTTCCTCCTGTTCCATGAAAACAGCATCGCCCCATTGAAATTGCTCTGATTCAACAAGCGGCCGCATGCTTCGACCGTGCATCGGTTCGAACGAGGGTAACGGCAGGCCGGCGTAGTCCAGGATTGTCGCAAAAATGTCCGTCGTCCCGACAAGTGATTGCCGGACCTTTCCCTGCTGTCGTTTGCCGGGCGGACGGATGATCAACGGTATGTTGTTGGCTTCTCTGTGCATGTTGGAGGGCCATGTGTCTTCGCCATGCCCCCAGAAGCCATGCTGCCCTAGTGACATTCCGTGATCCGAGGTATAGATCACCAGGGTATTGTCCGCCATTTCCCGATCATCCAGCGCGGCCATTACCCTGCCGACACCGTCATCGACAACACTCATTTGAGAGTAGTAATTACGCAAGGTCGGAAGGTCGTTGGGAAGTTGTGGAAGACAATTAAGTTCCCCTGGATCCGGGTAGTCCGGCATTTTCTTTTGCCGGACCAGCAACCAGTCGATCAATTCCTTGCTGATTCCCTCCCTGGGTACGGACTGAAATGGTGTTTCGTTGTAGAAACTGGCAAATTCATTGGTTGGCTCTCCCTTGATCGACGGCCAATGACCATAAGGGGCGGGATAGGTCAGGAACATAAAGAAGGGATTTTCTGAATTCCCATCTCTCCGGGTTATATAATCAACGGCCTGCTCGGTGAAAAAGTCAACGGAATGTCCCGGATGCGTTATGCGATCACCGTTGACGATCATCTGGTTATCATAGAATGACTGAACATGGCCGACCTGCAGCGTGACCCATTCTTTAAAACCATTCTGGGGTTTATCCGCGATACCAAGATGATACTTCCCCATCAAAGCCGTGTCATAACCGGCATCAGCCAGAAGCTCCGGTAAGGTGGGGAATTCCTCCAGCATGTTCCAGTCCCTGGGCCACTCTGCAATCATATTGTCATTGAGCCAGGTATGAACCCCGTGCTGCGAAGGCATGAGCCCGGTCAAGACAGATGCCCGACAGGGTGAGCACATTGCATTGGGGCAATATGCCTCACTGAACCGAACCCCGTTTTCTGCCAAACGATCGAGATTAGGGGTATGGATTTCCTCATTTCCAGAGCAACCCAGCATCTTGGCAGGTTGGTTGTCGACGAAAATCAGGAGAATATTGGGTTGTTTTTTGGGCATTTTCGAAGGCTCTCTAACGTACGATCGCATAGGCTGGCTGGCGCGGGTCCGCCCCGGCGCGCAGGAAACCCGGCCTGGGTTCAGCGACGATCACTTCAACCGCGGCGGCATTCCTGGTGTAGGCAGGATTTAAGTCCAGGCGGTGGCCTCGACCTTCCAGTTCCTGTCGCACATTTTCAGGAATGCGGCTCTCCAGACTGACATATCCCGGAAAGTAATTGTACGGTGAAAAAGACGATGGGAAATTGTGTGAGGTAACACGTGGCGCGTCGATCGCAACCTGAACGTCCATACCAAAGTGAAAAATGTTGAGAAATACCTGGAGCATGGATTGTACCTGGGCATCTCCGCCGGGTGCGCCAATTGGCACGACGGTGCCATCATCGCGCAGGGCTATTGCCGGGTTGGGGGTCAGCCGGGGCCTTTTGCCCGGGCCAACGCCACTGGGATGGGCCGGGTCCGGCCGTGACTGGCAACCGCGGGCCGACAGGATAAGACCTGTGCCGGGAACAACCGGTGTGCTCCACATGCCATCGGACGGCGTAGCGGAAAATGCGTTGCCCCACCTGTCGACGGCACACAGATAGGACGTATCGGGGTCGCGCCCGGGCGGTCCTTCGGATGCCGGAAAATCGAATGGCTCGTTCACACCGTTTGGTAACGGTATGTGTGTTACGGCTTGCCCCGGATCAATACGTTCAAGCCATGCGTCTATATTGGCATCACCATGCAAGCGTTCCAGGGGAACATCGATGAAGTCCGGATCGCCATAATAGTATTCGCGGTCTGCAAAGGTACATTTGATCACTTCGATCAGCAAATGAAGATAGTCCGCACTGTTTTGTTGCAACCCGCCCAGACCGGCTTTTTCGATCATCAGCAGGGACTGTATCAAGGTTGGTCCCTGACACCATGGCCCACAGGTGGAAAGCTGAAAATTGCGCCAACGCCCCTGTATGGGCGGTCCCACCTGGCTCCGAAAATTGGCGAGGTCATCACGCGAAAGGTAACCGCCTTCGCTTTGCATATGTGCAACAATGCGTTCAGCGATATCGCCTACATAGAACGCAGCTCGCGCCGCTTCCAGTCCGGCTTTTCGTCCGCCATGCGCCGCTGCTTTTTCCTCGTCAGCCATATACTGGATGGTTGCGGCCAGGTCGGTCTGAACAAAGCGCTCGCCGAGGCGTGGCGGCCTGCCATCCGGCATGAAAATCGCGGCGTTGGCGGGCCAGTGACTCTCCTCCGCCGCATTGTTTTCAAGCGCCGATGCAAGATAATGAAACACGGAAAATCCGTCGCGGGCATACTCTATCGCCGCTGCCGACACATCGCCAAATGACATCGATCCATAGTCGCGAAGTGCCGTAATCCAGGCATCCGGTGCGGCGGGTACAACAGTCCTTAACACCCCGATGGGAATTTCGCCATCATACTCACGCATAAAAATATCGGCTGGCAAGGACATGGGCCAATGTCCAAGCCCGGCGATAGTAACAATCTCGCCGCTCGCCATACGAATGATGATGGGTGCGACACCGGAAAAACAGACTTCATCGGCGTGCAGCACGGCGAGCGCCATGCCTGCGGCGCAGCCGGCATCGATAGCGTTACCCCCCGCCTCCAGGATTTCATTTCCCGCCGCGGCGGCAAGATAGTGACCGGCGGAAACAGCATGGCGGCTACCGTAGAGTGTTGGGCGCATATCAGGTCCTCCGCCTGGCTTGTCAACGTGAAGTAAATCGAACTAAGCTGTTCTTGTTATTCAGGGTTTGAACCATTCCCTGACACCATTAATCGTTAAAAAGGAGTAGTGCTGGTGACTGTGGTGCATCTTCCCGGGCCTGATTTGCAATCACCTCGCGAAGCGTCGTAACTATCTCGACCCCGGTAACAAGATCAATCAACCTACCTTGCCGGGTGGCGAATTCGTCGGAAAAATGGTCGTTTGACTCGCTTGACGATGGGGAATAATTTACTGAAATCAACACAACCATTCCGTCATCGCAGTCAGCAGAAAGTAGACGCCCGCCATTGGTCTCATGGCTAGTCAGATTATGAAGTCGCTGGGGCAGCAAAGTATTCAGGGATGTTACAACCCGGCTACCGTCCTTCGGATTGTACAGCCTGTCTACCAGACCCTCACAGCTGCAGTACCCACGATCCAGTTCGACAAAGTTATCAATGACGACCGACAGGTCGGGGTTTGCCCGCGCCAGCAGGGTTGCCTCGGCCACACGGGCGAGTTCTTCTTTCTGAGCGGATTCATGGTTGGACTTCGCGACCCAGGCCATGTCGACACATGGCACATGCAGCAGGGCTTTAAATGTCGTGCCAGCAAGGCAACGCTGCACCACCTCATACCCGTCAACAGGTGACATATGGCGCCCGATACCGAACACGAACCCATCGACGGCATCTATCAGCCCGGTCTGACTCAGTACCCAGTCGACTTCATCGCGGAGGTCCGCATGCATGCCATGATGGGTGGTCCAGCCTTCGACCTCGGGGCGCACAGCAAGCAGGTAAACGTCAAATTCTGAACTCTGGCGCAGGTCTTTCAATGCTGGGGCGAATTCCAGCCACTGGTCGAACAGTGCAACCACCTCAATCGCCTTGATGCCAACGCAGTGGTCTGCCAGTGCAGCACGGCGTTCATCATTGGGCAGGCCCAACATGACGACGGTGAAGCGGTGTCCAAGCGCCGTCAGCTGTTTCAAACGGTTTGAGACTCGCGGGTTGAGAAGGTCAGAAACGGGGACTCTCAAATCTGTAATCCCCATCTCCCAAAGGGCGGCAAGCGGGTAGTCGTTGCGTACCGGTTTGCGCTCAAAAATTTCTATTCCCCAGGCACATGGGATATCCACTTCATCGCACCAGGGCACGCGTAAATCCATGGTGATGGAGGTACTGGTGCTATTCCACGAATGGGTGCGATAAGGAAGTTTATCGCTGGCTCGGACCATGTGTGGTACATGCCTGTCGGCGTACACATCAACCCAGAAGAACCCGAGCTTGGCCGGATCGAAGCTACCCATTTCGCGCGTTGGCGAAGTACGGAATAACTCCATGTAATCGGTGCGGATGATGCCTGTCGACGGTAGCGCGAAATGGTGCATGCCGTTCACGTTGTCGTAGAAGAAATTGTGAACGTGCCCGGCGTAGTAGCCTTCAACCTTGTACTGTTCAAGCAGCTCAATGAGGCGGGAGCGTGCCGGCTCGTCAATATTGTCGTAAAAACCGGGCTCATCCCTTGCAGACAGATAAATCGGATAGTGGGCAAAGACGAAGACCCGTTTGCCAATGTTGTCTTCGAGGGTCTTTTGCAACCAGTCCCATTGTTCATGCTCATCCTCAATATTTGAGTTATGCAGCATGGAGTTGATTACCAGAAACAAACAATCTTCGTGCTCAAAACTGTAGCGTTGCTGACCGAAGTGATGTTCGTATTGTTCGATGGCGTGTTTGGTTATGGAAACCTTGTCATTAATTTTCGGCAGCGCCGGGTGAAGTTTTTCACCAATGTCGTGATTGCCCGGCACCAGGTAGTAGGGCATATCGAAAATATTCGAGGCGCTGTGAAAAGCCTGCGCCGAATTGGTGAATTCGGGAGATACCGGTACAGGATCGGTAATATCGCCCAGATGAACCACGAACGCAGGGTTCATGGCATTCACGCGCGCAATCAGATTATCGTAGGTGGCTGCAAGTTTGCTGCCGTAAGTATCCCCGCTTTCAAAAGACCCAACTTCGAAGGACAGATTTTCCTCCTCGGTAAGGTGCGAATCTGCGACGATAGCGAAGCTAAATAGCGTGCGGTTTTTATCGATTTTCACCACCACTTTCCTGCTTGTTAAAATAACGGTACTTCGAAGGTCTCTGCCAGTTCAGTAATCCCCGTCGGAATCAATCCATCGGTGTATCTTCACTCAGTACATTGGTAAAGCAGCGGTGGACATTTGCCAGCTGGCTTCCAGGCTGTTAATTCGTAACTACGGTCAACCAAGGCTTTTAATATACCTTGAGGCATCGGTAGCAGAATTTTTACCCGCATTAAGACCACCATCGACACTGGCCCACCGGGACGGGCTACAGGCTTCACCAGAGAAAAATAATTTCTCGGCCAGCGTTTGACGCAACACAGCGCGCATCGGTTGCTTACCCGGTCTCGCGGTAGAATAGGCTCCGTCCCAAAAAGATATCTTACCGGTCGTGGTGGCATAACCTTTAACAAATTTCTTCTCTATATCATTCCCTAACATGCTTTTCATACCATCCAGGCTATAAGCAATTGAAACATCCATCGACTCATTTTCCAGCGCTTTGGCCTGATCGCCGCCAACATAGGAATAAACCAGATTAGTGCCACTCATATTGGCCATATAACCCACCCCGTTTTCATCATGTTGTTGCTGATCAACATAGACATCGGCACCATAGCCAAACACGTCGTCGGTAAACTGCAAGCCAATATAATTCATTACCGCCATATCAATGCCGTCGATGGCTTCCTGTTTTTCCACCGGTAATTCGGGCGTAAATTTAATACGGTTATTTGCCAGTACACCCACCGACACGGTAAGGATGGCCGCCTTCGCCTTTATGGTTCCCGCTGAGGTGATTACCTTGACACCTTCCCCACTCCAATCTACTTCGGTAACCCAGGTGCCTAATGAGACCGGCACATCCTG
>JAAEPH010000033.1 GCA_024232855.1 Gammaproteobacteria bacterium | reverse complement strand
CGCGGCCAGCGCCTGGTTCAGATCGGAGGGGGAAATGTAGCCGTCGTCCGGGTTGTACAGTGCCGCGAGGATACCCGCTTCCTCAGCCAGTGGATTGAGCGCGACCGCCTCGGCGGGGCTCAGGATCTCGGCGCGCGCGCCGGTCGCCTCGGCCACGCCCTGATAACGATAAAATTCCTCGAGCCGGTTACGATGCGTCGCGAAACGCATGTTGCCGCAGCGGTGAAACCCGGGATCCTTTCCCGTTGCATGCTGCAGACCGGCGTATAGTTCGACGCCGTATCGATTGAGGCGCGCTACCGCCTCGGTCAGCGTGTAGAGAATGACATGCCCGGCGGCGAAGGTGGTCGCGCCCGCGGAGATTTCGGCCTGCTCACACAGCACGATGTCGCTCAAGCCTTTTTTCGCCAGGTGATAGGCGACGCTGCAGTCGGTGACGCCCCCGCCGAATGGGTCGAAAAAGGCCGCGAAGCCAGCCTTGATCGGGCCATCGCCTACGTCGACAGGGTGCTCGGCAGCCACTGTCCGGAGCATATTCCGGCCAGGATCGATGAAAAGATCCGATCCAGATTTCCGGTACGCCTGGCAAGGGAACGAATGCGCGTCAACCCCGATTGGCCGCGAAATTGGTAGTTCTAGCCCGCATATCTCACCGATTTCCTACTCGGCAATTGCTCCTGCATTGCTCTACCTCCTGCATCCATGCAGTCGTGCGGACGCCGCAAAGCGCCCTGTGGCGTGCCGTACTCCCGTCGGCCCGCTAAACGTAGTGTAAATACGCCGGCGCGGACCTATGGTCCGTGCGGCGCGCCACAGCGTCTTCGCGACGCCCTCGCTACGTAAAACGGTGAGATATGCGGGCTAGCCAATTCGATCATTTCCACTACCCCGTGCCTGGTACCTGCGGGGTAGCGTTTATATTGAACCCGAATAATTGACAATTATGATTAACTAAATTGACAACTAGTTGACAAAAGCAATGGAGAGGTTGACAATTAAAAATTAAATGATTAGACAATTAGTTGACAATCCATCAAATGCAAAAAGACAATAAACAGGCAATTCTGGATTTCCTGGAACAGCTGGGCGTAGCCAGCTCCAGGCAGTTATGCGAAAGACTGGGCATAAGTCGCCAGGCGCTTAACTTGCATATACGTGAATTGATCAACTGCGGCAAGATAATAAAAACGGGTGCAACACGTTCGGCGCGATACTATTTAACGGAATCAGGCCCGCGGCCAGAAAAATTCAACAAGACACTGCGACTTGCCAACCTCGACGAAAGCGCGGTTTACGATGGTTTGGCAACGACATTAAATCTGAAATCCGTGCTTTCTTTTGACCAGGAATCAATCGTGCATTATGGATTCACGGAGATGCTCAACAATGCCATCGACCATTCTAAAACAGACAAATGTGAAATTGCCGTGAGCCTCGATGCGGCAAAAATTGAATTTAAAATTCGAGACCGGGGTATCGGTGTTTTTCATTCAATTGCCTCCAGGTTCTCGCTGGAAGACGAACATGCAGCCATGATCGAGCTAATCAAAGGCAAAACGACGACAATGCCAGACGCACATTCGGGTGAAGGAATCTTTTTTACGTCAAATGCCGCGGATAAGTTCACGCTGCGCTCACACAATATGCAGCTGGTTTGGGATAAATTTAAAGACGATGTATTTGTATCCCAACCAAGATACAGCAAAGGCACTTTGGTGCATTTTGTATTGAGCCGGTCTTCGAGAACAAAACTCGAGACCGTGTTTTCCAGATTCGCACCGAAGGAATTTGACTTCGAATTCTCTAAAACAAAATTTATGATCAAATTGCTGAAGCCCGAATACATCTCTCGATCTGAAGCAAAACGCCTGGTTGTTAATCTGGATAAATTTCGGGAAGTTGAACTGGATTTTAAGAACGTCTCTCAGCTGGGACAGGGATTTGCAGATGAAGTGTTTCGGATATTTGCAAGCAAAAATCCGCAAACGGCGCTGAAGGTTTCGAATGCCAATTCATCGATTCAGGCGATGATAAGCCATGCAATAAATTCCGCCAGGGCATTCTGATTAAATTATTGGATTCTATCGATCATCCGGGTTTAAATTGCTTCTTTGATTATTATGTTGTTGCGTGGAGCTAAATCATGGTCGGTCCGTCCACACGTCTTGGAGTCGATATCGGGGGTACCTTTACCGACGTCGTACTCGAAATCCGCCAGCAGCAGTTTTCGGCCAAGGTGCTGACTACCTATGCCGCTCCCGAAGATGCGATTATCGAGGGTATGCAGCAGGTTTGCGCCAGGGCCGCGATCGACCCGGCTCAAATTCAGCAAATTATCCACGGTACGACGCTCGCCACCAATGCGCTGATCGAGCGTCGGGGCGCAAAAACCGCTCTGATTACTACCGAAGGTTTTCGCGACGTCATCGAAATGCGCAGCGAGTCACGATTCGAGCAGTATGATCTGAATCTGACGCTGCCGGAACCACTGTTGCCGCGTCAGCGGCGTTATACCGTGACCGAGAGGGTTAGCGCCAGGGGAGAGGTACTGGTGGCGCTGCAGCGCGAACAGGTAGAGCAATTGGCCGCGCAAATTGCCGTGGCTGGATACGAGAGTGTTGCGGTCGGCCTGATGCATTCCTACCTGAACGATCGGCACGAAGTCATGATTCGCGAAGTGCTGACCGAGAAAATACCCGGCCTGTCGGTCTCGATTTCGTCCGAAGTGTCGCCGCAAATGCGTGAATACGAACGCTTCAACACCGTGGTTGCGAACGCTTACATCAAGCCGATGATGGAAAGTTATCTCGGCCGGCTGCGCGCCCAGCTGAAGGAGGAGGGCGCCGATTGCCCGATTTTCCTGATGCATTCCGGCGGCGGCATCATCTCGATCGAAAGCGCGGCACAGTTTCCGGTTCGCCTGGTCGAGTCAGGCCCGGCCGGCGGGGCGGTTTTTGCCGCGCATATCGCTGCACGTTACGGTCTCGACAAGGTATTGTCCTTCGATATGGGCGGGACTACCGCCAAGATCTGCCTGATCAAGAACCAGACCCCGAAAACCAGCCGCGTGTTCGAAGTCGCGCGCACCTACCGATTCAAGAAAGGCTCGGGCATGCCGATCTCGATCCCGGTAATCGACATGGTTGAAATCGGTGCCGGTGGCGGTTCGCTGGCGCATGTCGATTCGATGCGGCAGATCCGTGTCGGCCCCGAATCGGCGGGTTCGGAACCGGGCCCTGCCTGTTATGGCCGTGGTGGCGAAAAACCCGCGGTCACCGACGCCGACCTGGTCCTGGGGCGGCTCGACCCGGACAACTTTGCCGGTGGTTCGATTCAATTGAATACCGAAAATTCGAGCATTGCACTGCAGGCGAGCCTGGGTTCGATTCTCGACATGGATTCGGAAACCGCTGCATATGGCCTGTCCGAAGTGGTCGATGAAAACATGGCGAATGCGGCGCGGGTTCATGCCGTCGAAAATGGTGAAGACCTGTCCGAATACACGATGATTGCGTTTGGCGGCGCGGCGCCGTTGCATGCCGGTCGGCTTTGCGAAAAACTCGGTATCAGTCGGCTTCTGGTGCCGCCCGGCGCCGGGGTCGGTTCCGCGATCGGTTTTCTGCGCGCGCCGTTTAGTTTCGAGGCCAATCGCAGTGTTTACATGCGCCTTTCCGATTTCGCGCCGGACACCATTCGTGGACTCCTCTCCGACCTCGAGCAGGAAGCAACCGGATTCGTGCGCACCTGCGAAGCCAGCGCGGAAATTCAGACCGAGTTCAAGGTCTACATGCGCTATTCCGGCCAGGGCGAGGAAATTCCGGTAATCATTCCGCCAGCGCAGGCGAAGGATCCGGATGCGGCAACCTACCAGGATCTGTTCGAAAGCGATTACGCCGTTTTATTCGGTCGCGTGGTCGCCGGCATGGACATCGAGATTACCGTCTGGTCGGCCAATGCCACCACGCTGCCGGCGCCGGTCGAAACGGTTCGGGAGCAGGCCGAAAAGGGCGCCGCCGAGCCCAGCGGTATGCGCCAGATCTTTGATCCGGCACTCGGCAGGGCGGTGGCATCGTCCATTGTTTTACGCGACGAACTGGATGCGGGCCGTAGCGTGACGGGACCTGCCGCAATCACCGAAGATGAAACCACTATCGTGTTGCCGTCGAGCAGGCTGGCGATCAGCCAGCCGGATGGCTGTATCGATATCCTGCAACGGTCCTGAGGTTAAACGCCATGACAGGGCAAAGTTCAACAGTTTCCAACCAGGTTATGTGGAACCGCATGATTTCGGTGGTTGAAGAACAGGCGCAGGCATTGGTTCGAACCGCGTTTTCAACCTCGGTTCGCGAGGCCGGTGACCTCTCGGCCGGGGTCTATAACGTCGGCGGCGACATGCTCGCCCAGGCGGTTACCGGCACCCCGGGACATGTAAACGCGATGGCTGAGGCGGTTGCGCACTTCATTCGTCGTATCGGTTACGACAACATGTATGAAGGGGATGTTTATATCACTAACGACCCCTGGGAAGGAACCGGGCACCTGCATGACATTACCGTTGTCAGTCCGTCATTTTATCAGGGTGAACTGATCGGCTTTCTCGGTTGTACGGCACATATCGTCGATATCGGCGGGCGTGGATTCGGCGCCGACGCAAACTCGGTCTACGAGGAAGGACTGTATATTCCGATTATGAAGTTTGCCGAGCGCGGCGAGGTAGATAAAACCCTGATCAATATCGTTCGCGGTAACGTGCGTGAACCGGACCAGGCGATTGGGGATTTTTATGCGCTCGCCACCTGTAATGAAATCGGGCATCGACGCCTGGTTGACATGATGGCCGAATTCAAGCTGACCGATTTGAATGATATATCCGAATTTATCCTGGAAAACTCGCGGCGCGCCACGCTGGAACGGATAGCAGCCCTGCCACGAAGTCAGGCCAGCGGATCGATGACCATCGATGGCTACAGCCATCCGGTAGAACTGAAGGTCGCGCTTGCTTTCGAGGGAGAGCGGGTCAGCTGTGACTTCGGCGGAACTTCGGGGCTTGACAAGAAAGGCATCAATGTACCGATGGTCTACACCAGGGCTTATGCCTGTTACGCACTGAAGTGCGCCATTGCTCCGGAAATCCCGAACAATGCCGCGTCATTGGCCCCATTTGAAATCACCGCTCCGGTCAACTCGATAGTCAATGCGGTTCACCCGGCGCCGGTGGCGCTGCGGCATGTGATCGGCCACATGATACCCGATGCCGTATTTGATGCGCTCGACAAGATGCTGCCGGATACGATACCGGCTGAAGGTGCGGGTACCCTGTGTAACTTCCAGGCGTCGCTGCGACCGCGAACCGATATCGAGGCGCCGGCTGACGCCGTGCGTGCGGAAGTGCTGACTTTTAACTCGGGTGGCTCCGGCGCAAGACCGCGGGCTGATGGCATGAATGCAACCGCATTCCCGTCCGGGGTCATGACCATGCCGGTGGAAGCCACCGAACACACCGGCCCGATTATTATCTGGCGCAAGGAATTACGGCCGGGCAGCGGTGGCGCCGGCAAGTTCCGCGGCGGCCTTGGGCAATTCATGGAAGTCGGTGCGACCGATGGACATGAATTCGACTTTTCCGCAATGTTCGATCGCGTCGATCACCCTGCACGCGGCCGCCGGGGCGGCCACGATGGCGCGGCGACGACCATCGAACGCGATGACGGTGAACCGATGAAGGGCAAGGGCAAGCAGTTCGTACCCGCGGGGCGTCGCGTCAAACTGGCTTTTCCCGGTGGCGCCGGCTACGGAGATCCGAAGGATCGCGATCCGGACCTGGTGCGGCGTGACCTCGCGCGCGGCTATATCTCGAACGATGTCGCGCGCGATGTATACGGGCTGTCGAACGCCGAAATCGACGCGGTCAATTCCGCGGTAGAAAGGGGGGATGCCCTGTAATCGGTGCAGCAGCGGATACACCGATACAGTCGAGCTACTATGTGGTTACAGCCCGGAGCTGTTTGTCAGGGCTTCCAGACACCCTCGCGCGTCAGATCATCCATGACCTCGACGATCGATTCACGCAATACTGAAACCAGCGTATCGATCTGATCCCGGTCCAGTACCAGCGGCGGAGAAAGTACATTGAGGTGGGCAATGGGTCGAACCAGTACGCCACGTTTTTCAGCGGCATCCGCGATGCGATTACCGACCTCGATTTCCGGCGCCAGTAGCTCCCTGGTTTCCTTGTCGGCGACATTTTCCACGCACATCATGAAGTGACTGCCGCGCACATCTCCGACAATATCCAGATCGCTTAAGCTTGCCAGTTGCTGCTCCAGGTATGGCCCCACTTTTCGAATATGCCCACACAGATCTTCGCGCTCCATGATTTCGATATTTTTCAGCGCCGCCGCGCAGCACACCGGATGGCCGGAGTAGGTAAACCCGTGAGTGAGCAGGCTGCCGTCGGCGGGGGGCTTACTGATGACGTCATAGAATTCATCGGACAGGATGGTCGCGGAAAGCGGCGCATAGGCAGATGAAAGGCCCTTGGCGCTGGTAATAATGTCCGGCACCATGCCGAACACGGATTCGGATGCAAAAAAGTGCCCGAGGCGGCCAAATGCGGTAACCACTTCGTCCGCGATGTAAAGCACCTCATGCTTCCTGCATACCTCCAGCATTCTGGCGTGGTATCCCGGTGGCGGAACGATCACCCCGCCCGCACCCATAATGGGTTCGGCGATAAACGCGGCGACATTCTCGGCGCCCAGTTCGTTTATTTTTTCGTCGAACTCGTTAACCAGCTCGTCGCAAAAAGCATCCAGTGACATGTCTTGCGGGCGACGATAAGTATTGGGAGAGGAAATACGCTGAATCAAACCGTCGTCAATAATATCGAAGCCCTGGTGGTCAAATTCGATCCCGGTCAAGGACATCGCAAGATAGGTACTGCCGTGATATCCGTCGTGACGGGTAATAATTTTCTTTTTGGTCTTTTTGCCGAGGCGGTTGAAATAATAGTGAATCATGCGAATGGCGGTGTCATTTGCCATGGATCCGCCGGTACCGAACTGAACGTGATCAAGTTTGCCGGGGGCCAGCGTGGCCAGTTTATGCGCGAGTTCCGCGGCCGGTATCGATGTGTGGTGACCAAAAGACGAGTAGTACACCATTTTTTCCGCCTGTTCCGCCATGGCCCGGGCAATTTCCTTGCGCCCATAACCCACGTTGACGCACCACAAACCGCCGATACCATCGAGATACCGGTTGCCCTCCACGTCGGAAACATAAGCGCCTTCAGCGTCGGCGAGGACTAGCGATCCTTTTTCCTTGAAGGTGGCGAAATTCGTCCAGGGATGAACGTGGTGATCTCTATCTTTCTGCCAGATGTCCCTGGCGTCGTATTCTTGATTGGTTTCAGTCATGGGTCGTTTTTCCTCGATAAGGACTTGGTGTGACAAGGACGGAGTATACCCGACGCATGCCCCGGGATAACGGATTGGCGTGCGAGGCATGTTTGCGGGGATGAATGTTAACGTTCCGAGCTGGTTTATCCGGAAGGAATAGGGGATCATGCGCCGACTGATTTTATTTCGGGATTCGAGTAATTGGCGCCGGTTTTTTATTCGAAATCTGCTGGATAGTGACGCCGGGCAGCCGGGAGGAGGACGAGTAAAGTGGGCACAGAGTTGAGTCGGGATGATATTTTCGCCGCGATTGGCGAAGCCCTGGGTTGCGCCACGGAAATAGCGCTGCAGTATTTCCGTACCGCGGTCCCGGTCGACGTCAAGAACGACTCTACCCCGGTGACACTGGCCGATCGGGAGATCGAACAGCGTATTCGCGAGTTGCTGGGACGGCGTTTTCCTGAATGCGGGGTCCTTGGTGAGGAACAGGGGCATAGCGAGGGTAGTGGCGGTACCTGGGTCATCGATCCGATTGATGGAACCAAAAGCTTTCTGCTGGGTAACCCCCTGTTCGGTTGCCTGCTGGGGTTTGTGCACAATGGCAAGGTGGAGGCTGGTGGACTGGCGATGCCGGCATTATCGGAAAACTGGATCGCGGGTAACGGACGGGCAACCGAGTTGAATGGTAAACGAGTACAAACCCGTAACTGCACGAAGCTGGTCGAGGCGGCGTTGCTGACTTCGTCTCCGGATTTTTTTACTGAAACAGAGCGCGCCCGCTTCGAGCAGGTTTCGCGGCAGGTGCGCTATCGGCGTTTCGGCGGAGATTGTTATACCTACGCGATGTTGGCCGGCGGCTGGTGCGACCTGGTAGTCGAATCGAGCCTGTTTCCGTTCGATTACCTGCCGTTGGTGCCAATTGTCGAACAGGCGGGTGGCGTTATCTCCGACTGGCAGGGGAATCCACTTGGACTCGATTCGGGCCACCAGGTAATTGCCGCAGCCACGCAATCGCTGCATGAAATGGCGGTTTCTATTCTCGATCGGTAGTGGAACAGGATTGCTTCTGCCTGCTGCGGGTTAGTAGCGCGCTCGCTTGAAAAATTCTGCAACGTGCAGTGCAATTTTTGCTGATGAAGTTTCCCTTGAAAGGCTTGTTATCGCCTTGTTAACGACGTCTTCCGGCAAAATTCCGGGCCTGGATTCGATCAGGCGGGATACAAAACCGGGCTCGAATTCCGGATGCGGCTGGATGGTATAGGCCCGGTCGCCGTATGCGAGTGCGGCATGGCGGCAAAAGGCCGAAGTGCCGACAACGCTCGCCCCGGGTGGTGGCTCGATAACCTGATCCTGATGCCAGGCGATCAGCTGCGCCTCCTCGATGTGTCCATCCAGAGTGTAGGATTCCACGCCGACCGACCAGCCGCCATCAAATTTTTCGACTTTTCCTCCCAGCGCCTGGGCGAGGATTTGATGGCCAAAACAAATTCCGACGATGGGAACCGCGGCCGCGTAGGTATCCCGCAAAAATTTCTCCAGCGGAGGAATCCAGTCATGGTCTTCATAGGCGCCGAACTTTGAACCCGTGATAATCCATCCATCCATATCCCCGGGATTGTCCGGAATAACTCCGTCCACAACCGGATAAGTTGCGTATTCGAAGTCATTGCCGGCGAGAAAGCGTTTGAAAAACTCGTCGTAGTCGCCGTACTGCGGACGCAAGTTATCGGGGCAGTGCCCTGCTTGCAGGATTCCTATTTTCATTGCAACCGGTTTCATTTTGTAACGCTTCAGGGCAGGCGCTGATGCGGGTTAAACACCGAACGCGTCGCGCAATCCATACCACCAGGAGCCAATCATACAGTATTGCTCACGAAACATACGACCGCCCGGAAACGGAAACCAGCGAACCTTGCTGAAAACGTCGAATCGGCTGGTATCGCCATCGACAGCTTCCGCCAGGATTCGACCATACAGGTGAGACCCGGTTACCCCGTGACCGCTATAGCCATGGGCGAAGTAAGTATTTGGTCCCAGCTTGCCCATCTGCGGCACGCGCGAGAACGACAGTGCAAAATTACCGCTCCAGGCGTGATCGACTTTGACTCCCTTCATTTGCGGGAATATTTTTTCCATGTTGGGGCGCAGTTTTTTCTCGATATCCGACGGATCGGTTCCGCCATATACCGTGCCACCGCCAAACAGCAGACGATTGTCCGCGGAAAGGCGGAAGTAATCCAGCACGTAACGTATGTCTTCGACGCAAACGTCGGTCGGTAACAATTCCCCGGCGCGTGCTTCACCGAGCGGCTCGGTGGCGATGATCTGGGTCGAAACCGGCATCACCCTGGAGGTCAATGAACGCACCACTTTACCGAGATAGGCATTGCCACACAGCACCAGGGCTTTACAGCGAACTTCGCCCTCGGCGGTGCGTACCACCGGATTCTCGGCCTCGTCATCGATCGAAATAACCGGAGACATTTCGTAGATTACACCACCATTCTTTTCGATAGCGGCGGCTTCACCGAGACATAGATTGAGCGGATGCATATGTCCGCCGGTTTTGTCGATCATGCCGCCGAAGTAAGCGTCGGACCCAACATGCTTGCGCATACCCTCCTTATCCAGTAATTCGTGATCATCCATGCCGTGCTTGCGCCAAAGCGCCTGCTTCGCTTCCAGTTCACGCATATGCCTGGCGTGGAAAGCGGCAAAAATATTTCCGGGTTTCAGGTCGCAGTCGATATTGTATCTTTCAACGCGCTGGCGAATGATTTCGCCGCCTTCCTGGAGAATTTTTCCCACAAATGTGCCGACCTCGGGGCCGTAGCGATTCTCTATCGTTTGCAGGCCGGCGTTGAGACCGTTGACGACCTGGCCGCCGTTGCGACCCGACGCGCCCCATCCAACCCGGGCGCCTTCGACGATGGCAACCCTGTAGCCCTTCTCGGCCAGGTGCAGTCCGGTCGATAAACCGCTATAGCCCGCACCGACGATGCAGACATCGGTGTCGATGCTGCCTTGCAGTGACGGACGCTCGGGGGCCAGGTTAGCCGATGCAGCGTAGTAGCTGCCCGGGTAACTTCCATCATCCGCATAAGATTTGATATTTGCATTCATTATACTGTCTCCAGATAACTGTGATATTCAAAGTCCGTGACGCGACCGGTAAAAACACGCAACTCCTGCTGCTTGCAGGACACCAGCATGCTTCGCAGCACGGGGGCAAAAATTCGATCCATGTAGGATCCGTTCTCAAAGGCTACGATTGCCGTCGCCCAGTCGAAAGGCAGATGTTGCGCGGCCTGGGCATAAGCATCCCCGACCACGGGCTCGGGCGGGCTGATCCGTTGTTCGATACCTTCGAGCGCGGCGCCGAGGACAGCAGCGAGTACCAGGTAGGGGTTTGCATCGGCACCGGCGACGCGGTGTTCGATGCGCCTCGCCGCATGGGAACCACCGGGTATACGCACGGCAGCGGTGCGATTTTCATAACCCCAGGAAACCCCGGTCGGCGCGTGCGAGCCGGGTCGCGTACGCCGGTAAGAGTTCAGGTGGGGCGCAAACAGTAGCGCCGACTCGTACATCGCGCCCAGCAGTCCACCGACAGCATGCCTTAAAGTATCCGAACCCTGTTCGGTTTCATTGTTGAAGACATTGTTGCCGCTGCTATCCAGCAAACTGAAATGGATATGCAGACCGTTGCCGGCACGGTCGCCGTAGGGTTTGGCCATGAAACTGGCGGCAAACCCGTGCTTGCGGGCGAGGCCCTTGACGATGCGCTTGAACAGGATCGCATCGTCCGCCGCCTTCAGTGGGTCGGCGACATGCAACAGGTTCAATTCGAACTGTCCGGCGCCGTTTTCGGCAATTGCGGCGTCGGCCGGAATATTCTGCGCGGCACAAGCCGAGTAGATATCGCTGATAAAGCCCTCGAATTGATCGAGTTCATCGATTGAAAGAACGCCATCCGATTCGAGGCGTTTCCCGGTCAGCGGCGATTTCGGTGGCGCCGGGTGATCGGCATTCGGGTCGACCAGGTAAAATTCCAGTTCGGTTGCGACCACGGCGGTGAGTCCGAGCGACGCATAGCGTTCGACGATACTTGCGAGCGCGCGCCGCGGGTCGCCCAGAAAGGGGGCGCCACCCTCGTCGCGTAACCACAACGGGATCAGGGCAGTCGGTTTGGCGAGCCAGTTCACGGGAACAATATCGCGACCCGTCCACTCGCAAATTCCGTCGGCGTCGCCGGATTCGAACACCATTTCGCTGCCGACGATGTCTTCACCCCAGATATCAACCCCGGTGATTGAGAGTGGCATTCTGATATCGCCCGCCAATGCCTTTTTTGCCTGAGTAACCGGAATGCCTTTACCCCGCATAGTGCCGTTAAGATCGCAGACAGCGACGCGCAGACTTTCTATCTCAGGGTGATTTTCCAGCCAGTTCAATGTCTCTTCGGGGGTCAATTAGCCATCTCCAGTTCTTAATGTGATCAAGTAAAAAAATATGATATATTATAAAATATAAGTATACAAATACATTTAGAGCTATCAATTAATAAAAAATTAAATCATAATATCGAAATGCGTATACATATTGAGTTATATGGGTTGTACCCAACCTACAGGCAAGATCGATGTCAAAACGATCAAGACGGCTGATCTTACCGGAGTTGGTGGATTCCGCGGGCGCCACCTCACAGGCCAGTGCTTACCTGAGGTTGCGGCATGCCCTGATGATTGGCGCCATCGAACCGGGAGTCGCCATTACCATTCAGGATCTCGCGGACTCGCTGCAGGTGAGCGCCACACCGGTTCGTGAGGCCTTGCGCCAATTGAGTGCCGAGAAGGCGTTGCTTGCGCTTGAAAATCGACGTATCACGGTTCCTGAAATGACGGCCTCGCGTTTCGAGGAGTTGATAAATATCAGGTGTGCGCTGGAAGTTTACGCGGCGAAGCGGGCGATGCCTTATATCAGCAAGGTTAACATCGATGAGCTGGAACATATCGACGCTGATATAAATAAGGCTGTCGAAAACAATGACTGGCCTTTAACCGTTGTACTGAACCAGCAATTTCATTCCACCCTGTACCTGTCGAATCCCGACCAGATTACCATGCCCATGATTGAGAGTGTGTGGTTGCAACTGGGGCCATTTATGCGAGTTGCGAGTCGATTTCAGAAAGATTTGTACCTGGTTGATCGTCACAAAGAGGCTATTGAGGCTTTGCATCGCAATGACGAGTCTGCTCTCGCGAAGGCGATCGAAGACGATATCCGCGATGCCGTTGGCGGACTCAAGCCGGAAATAATCAGCAAAATACTTGAAGACAGAGTCCTGGCGAAAAATAAATGAGTCGGTGACCACCGCAAGTCATTGCCCGGGAACGCCGCGCGTTAGCGTCGGGCAGGTGCAGTGGAATCGAGGCATGGTTGTCAGCAAACTTGCAAAATTCCTGGTAACCATTACGAATTTTTACATTCAGCGCGCGCTGGTTTGAGTAACCGCCTGGCTTTCTGCTCAGGTCTGGTGGCGCCCGGAAAACGATACAGGACGGTGAGCCGTTTTATTGTCTGGGATCACAGGAAATTAATCGATTATCGCCTATGATAAGCAGTTCCGCTGTGAGAGGAATGATGGAAATACTCGACGCCGGTGAAACCGTTGAAATGCTCGGGCTTGATTACTTGAACGAGCTCGCCACTTTTGGCGCATTGTCCAACGAAGCCATCGTCAACCTGCTGGAAAATGGCGTGATCAAGCATTACGCCAGGGGTGAGTATGTGACGCGCGTGGGCCAGGTTGCCTCCGAATTCGAGGTGTTGTTGCGTGGGCGGGTTGCCTTTTACAAGTGTTTCGAAGGGCGCGATGTTCTGACCCGACATTTCAACCAGGGGGAGCAGATCGGGTTTGACCTGATGATCGGTCTGCTGACCCATAACGGAATCGATGTCGCGGTCGAGGATAGCCTGATTCTCGATATCAGCAGTGAACAGTTTCACAGGTTGCACGTCGAATTTCCGGGTGACTTCGGTTTGTTGATGATAAACCTGTCGCGAGAACTTGCGCGCGAAATCGAGATACTCGAAGATGTGATCGGCAGGGGTACCGGTTGGCAGGAGGAATAATGAATCGCTTCGGCTTATTGCTGTGTCTGCTGTTTTATCGGTCTATGGCGGTTGCCCAGCAAGCGCCCGTCGCGCCGCCCGAGACGCAATCGCCAATCGGCTATGAAACAGTGCAGGATGCCTTCGATGCGCTGACCGTGGATCCCGCCGTGACAATGAGCGAATACGAGGGCTGGACGTGACGGATTCATCTGCCTTCAGGGCGCCACGCTATCTGCGCAATGCGCACGTGCAGACCCTGCTCAACTCCCAGGGACCACGAAAATGGCGTGCGCGCAGGATTTTACAAGACCTGGATGCGCAAAGCCGGGTGCTGGTGGCGCAGGACGGCACGCGTTTGCTCGCTGAGCACGATCGTGCGCCGCGTGATCGATCGGCCCTGGTGATATTACTGCACGGCTGGGAAGGTTCGAGCCGTTCCGCTTACCTGGTCACGACTGCCGCAAGCCTGCTGGCGCAGGGATTCGACGTGCTGCGTGTCAACCTGCGCGATCACGGCGATTCGCATCACCTCAACCGCGAATTGTTCAACTCGACGCGCTCGCCCGAGGTCGGCAGCGCGTTGCAGGGATTCATCGACGGCGAAACCTATGAAACGGTATTTCTTGCCGGTTTTTCGCTAGGTGGGAACTTCGCCTTACGAATCGCCGCCGACCACGGTGAAGATCTTGGTCTGAAGGCCTGCATCGCTATCGCTCCACCGATTGATCCGGCGCATACAATGGATGCCTTGAACGCTGGTTTCTTCGCTTACGAGCGTTATTTCTTCAGGCGCTGGCACGAATCATTGCGGCGCAAGCTGGCCTGTTTCCCGGAGCTCGATTACGCCGCGGACCTGGCGCGGGCGAAGTCGCTCGACGATCTCAACCGCCTGTTTATCCCGAGCCACACGATCTATAAGCGCATCGAAGACTATTTCGCCGCTTACGCGCTGGTCGGGGAGCGTTTGTCCGGCCTGGCGCTGCCCTCATATCTGATCGCGGCGGAAGATGACCCGATCATTCCGATCACGGATCTGGCCCGTATCGATCCCAACGAAAACCTGCACATCGAAACATGCCGTTATGGTGGGCACTGCGGGTTTATCGAGAACCTGGCAGCGCACAGTTGGGTGGAATCACGCATCCAGCAGATTTTCAGCGCCCATTTGCGCTGATCCCCGCCGATTTACAAGAGCGTGAGGTAAATCATGCGCAGCGCCAGCAGCGTCAACGCCCACTTGAGGATGCGGCGAAACAGTGCTTCCGGAATCCGGTAACGAATCTGCGTGCCCGGCAGCAGTCCGGCGTATCGGCGGTCCGACGCTTCGGGCGATTGCCGAGCAGGTGGGTGGTGAGATATGCGGGTTAGTCGAGCCCCTGATAACGGAGGCCTGGTTCGAAGGATTGGGTGTGAAAGGGTATTCGGCACGAAGCCGTCGGGGGCGATCGCGGTCCGCAAGGAATGGAGGAGAGTGTTAGTTGTAACCGAGGATGACGACTTGTTCGACGCCTTCGTCGTCTACCTTGTCACGTTCGATGTGTTCCAGGCCGTGTTGCTCCTTGTTGACGTAACTCGGATCCCCGTAATATGAATTTTGCGGTGCGCTGGCCCAGGGTGACGAGATCAGGGTCTCAAACTTTGGTGCTCGTAATTGCTTCTTCATGGTTAACCTGACATTTATCCAATGAGTTAGCCCGGAAAATTCATAAATATGCACAATCTCGCTTGTCTATTGATTCCACAAGAAATATATCCTCAGTCGCTCGTAATCACCGATACGAGACTTCTTCGGATATTTCCTTGTGAAATCAATATACTGCGCGATCTTTG
>JAAEPH010000032.1 GCA_024232855.1 Gammaproteobacteria bacterium | reverse complement strand
GCTTGTTGCAGCTCTGACTGCTAAATTCCCTTGCGATAGCTCTATTGTGAAGGCAGCAGGAAAGCGTAGTGCGGGAAAGCCGCATGCTGCGTTTGACGAGGGGGGCCAGGTTTCGCCTGGCCCCTACTCTACCGAGAACCTCCCGTGGAGATATGCAGACTAGGTTTTGGTGAGTTCGCCGATGGCGATGCCCTGTTCGCCGGCAATCGCGTATAGCAGGTAGATCCTGCCGTCCTCCTCGAAAATGGCAGGGTCGCGCAACTGGTTGACGCGCTGCATGATGTCGCCATAGTTTGACGCGTCGGCGGGGAGATCGGCGCCTTCCCATTGTTTTTGCGCACGGTGAACTTCCGCGGTTTCACCGAAACGCCATTCGCGCCAGTTTGCCCCGGTTTCGAGCCTGGAAACGAGGATGCGCTCCGGGGTATCGCCAACCCGTGTCCAGAATACATACCATTGCCCCTGGTGCTTTAGTAATGCATGGTGGCGGATGGGCTCGTCGCTCAGGCAGGGGCCTTCCTCGAAATCACCCAGACCATCACGCGAACGATACAAGCGCGCCGGCATGGCGATGGCGTAGTAGCAGTCATCCCGTGGGAAGATTCTCAGGTAGGGCAGCGCCAGAATTCCCGCCTGCGCGACGAAGTCGAGGCCATTGGCGGACAAGGCGACGCGGGTGCGTTGCAATCCATTGTGCATGCGTCCGTGGTAATAGAGCCTGATCTGTTGATTTTGATGATCGATGTAGACATCGGGCGAGGCGATATGCGGGTAATTTCCGTCCGCGCCGCGGTCGATAAAACCCAGTGCCTCGGAGTGCAGGTCGCTAACGGCAGGCGCCGCGGCGGCAAAGCCGCTGTTTTCGAGTTCGAGTGGATGCGGCTGATGCAGCTTCCACGGGCCAGGAAGGTGATCGCTCGTGGCCATCCTGATCGAACGCCCTTCATGGTGGGCGAAATAGAGCAGGTATTTAGCCGGCGGACGATCGAGCCAGTCGGGGCAGCGGATTAACGAGGGGCCGTTGATGTTGCCGCCCAGCTGCGGGCAGGAATCGACGCTGATTAGCGGCGCATCGCCAAGGTAAGTAAACGAAAACACTACCCGTTAACAGGGTTAAACCCGGGACGTACTCCCCTCGGCGCCCGCGCGATGCAGATGCGCTGCTTTTTCAAGATCTTTGATATCCACCATTGCTTATTCCTCGGGTAATTATGTCGAGTTAGTCCCTGTCGGGGATCTTTTATTCGAGAAGTATGTTATGCGTCCTCGCCCAGAGTGACTTGTCTAGCATGAATGTTGCAGCCTTTGTAACATAAATCGCGTGCTGGTATCAATTCGTTGCTGCTTTACAGTCGACCGGTCCCCTTCGCGAGCAGGGTGGGACCGTAGGGCGCACGATGTATCGGGGGGTGGATTCCAGTTATTCACCCCGTATCAAGGCTACCCGGATTATGGGCCGACAGTTCTACTGACAGCTTCGAAATTCGAATTAGAGTCAGCCGGACGAACCTATTTCCTGCTTGCGGCGCGCCACGTAGTCCCGCAGGGCGTCATCGATGGCGGGGTCGAGCGGGGGTTTCTGATACTCGCCGAGCAACTGTTTCCAGATCTGGTTGGCGCGTTGCTCGGTGCTCACCGAGCCGGCCTCGAGCCAGGATTCATGATTGCTCCAGTTCGACAGCAGTGGCGCGTAAAATGCATCCTGGTATCGCCCCATGGTATGCGCGCTACCGAAAAAATGACCGCCGGGGCCGACTTCGCCAATGGCGTCGCGCGCCAGCGTTTCACTGTTGACTTCAAAGGGCTCCAGGCTCGCGGCTACCATCTGCAATACCTCGGCATCGATGATCAGCTTCTCCAGCGAAGCGGTCAGCCCGCCGTGCAGCCAGCCGGCGGCATGCTTGATCATGTTGGCCTGACCCGATATCGCCCCCCACAGCGACAGGCAGCTCTCGTAGGTAGCCTGCGCATCCGGACAATTGGCGGCGTTGACGTTGCTCGAACGAAACGGCACGCCGAGACGCCGCGCCAACTGGCCCGAAGCCTGCGCCGCCTGCAGGTATTCGGGTGTGCCGAAGGCCGGTGAGCCGGTTTTCATATCGACATTGGAGGTGAAACCACCGTATGGCACCGGCGTCCCGGGGCGTACGATCTGGGTCAGCGCGATGCCGGCCATGGCTTCCGCGTGCTGTAATGCGAGCGCGCCGGCCAGTGTCACCGGCGCCATCGCACCCGCCAGGGTGAAGGGTGTTATCGCAACCGCCTGTCCATATTCGGCCATGGTCATCAATCCCTCGGCCATCGGAGTATCCAGTTGTAATGGCGAATTGGTATTGATCACGCTGCTCAGGACCGGCGCCTCGACCAGGTCTTCGGGGGTCTTGCCGAGACTTATTGCCATCATCGCGATTGCGTCCATGGCTTGCTCTCGGCCCATGGTCCAGGGCGTCCAGTTCTTGTCGAGCAGGGTGCATTGCGCGTAAAACAGGTCCAGGTGGCGGCTTTCGGCGGGTAAATCCATGGCTTCGAAGCCACCACCGCCGTCCTGATGCAGAATGTCGAGGCTTTGCACCAGGCGCAGAAAATCACACATTTCCGCGTAGCTGCCATTGCGGCGCCCGTTGTCGCTGTCCATGACATAGGCGGCGCCGCCTACCGAGGTAAAGACGGCGCAACCATCGCCAATTCTGATGTTTTTCTTCGGATTTTTCACCTGCAGGGTAAAGCTGGAAGGCGCCTGCGCAATCAGTGATTCGACCAGACCGGGATCGAAGCGGCCGCGATTGATTTCGTCGTCGACATCGAATCCGGCTGCAGCAAGGCGTTGACAGGCTCCCTTCGAGAGGACGGTCATGCCCGTATCCCACAGAATCGACAGGGCCGCCTGGTGAATGCTTTCGAGCGCGTCCTGGCTGAGCAGTTCGAAGGGAGCGTTATGATAGCGCAGCGGTTTCCACGGTGACTGGGTGATACGCCCGGAGACACGCCCGGAAATATCCTTGTTGCGTTGTGGACGCCGGCGGCTTCGTCGTGTCATTGGATTCTCCGGGATTGAATGCTGGCGGCCTGCAGCACGGCGCGTTCACGCCTGGGAACAAGCCGCAGCGGGTTTTCTCCATACTCGCGTGCAAACCTGTGCCCTGAGTAAACCGCATCGGCAATACTGGACGGCACCAGGCAATCTCCGATACGTCTCGCGCCGCTCGCTGGCACGGACCGGAACAGGCTGTCGTTCGGTTCGCGGCTGGTTACCAGCAGCAGGCAGCTGAAATCATGCTCGCTTTCGGCTGCGTTGTAGATGTTTCATGTTGTCAGTGAGTCATTTTCGAAGTTGAACGGTCGTATAACAAGAGTTATTCTGTTGCAATCGAAATTTATTCCGGCAGGGCTGAAATTGAATCGAATACCGAAGAAGAAGAGTGCCTTCAGTCGCAAGTCTGCACCACATCGACGCAGGGAATTAATAGCAGCCGGCATTGCCTGCCTGGGAAAGGGTGGCATGCCGGCTTTCACCATCGACCAGATATGCAGACAGGCCGGGGTTTCGCGAGGGTTGATCAATCATCACTTCAAATCCAAGGATGATCTGCTCAACTGTATTTATGCCGATATGACCGATCACCTGCTACAGGACTACAACGGTAGTGACGCCCGCCTGCTACTGGCGTCGATAATCGAAAACAGCTTCGATGAAAGGAGTTTCAATCGCCCGAACTTACGGGCCTGGTTGTCGGTCTGGGGGCAGGTGGCCAGTAACGGGGATCTCAACCAGTTGCATCGCCAACGTTACGGTACCTACAAGGCCAGAATCAAGGAAGCGTTGCTCGATATTGCCAGCGCAAGGGCAGGTTTGTTTGACGTCGATAGTGTCGCCCGACAATTGATTGCCCTGATCGATGGCCTTTGGCTGGAATACTGTCTACACTCGAACGGATTTTCTCTCAGGGCCGCGAAAGCGGATTGTTACCGTTTTCTGCATGCCCATGGAGTTATCCTGGAAACCCCTGTTAAACCTGACCTGGAGATCTGAAGTGGTCCGTCGTCCCGCCACCTTTAGCGCGGCCCTGGCTTCGTCCTGGGCGATATTGCTCGGCTTCGGTATTTTGATGCTGGGTGACGGTCTGCAGGGCAGCCTGCTTGCGATACGCGCCGACCTTGAGGGATTCTCGGCGACGCTGACCGGCCTGGTGATGTCGTCTTTCTACCTCGGATTTCTACTGGGTTCGATCATGACACCCCGAATAACCATCAAGGTGGGGCATA
This sequence comes from Gammaproteobacteria bacterium, assembly GCA_024232855.1. Lineage (GTDB taxonomy): Bacteria > Pseudomonadota > Gammaproteobacteria. Next base: position 6,651 of record JAAEPH010000032.1, on the reverse strand, counting down.
TACGTGTTTTTGCTGCTTTCGCGGCCTTGTCGTCGTCGGCTATCCTGGTTCACGCGCTGTGGGTCAGCGTGCCGGTCTGGATCGCCATGCGGCTGCTCAGCGGCTTCTGTTTCGCCGGTTTGTACATCGTTGCCGAGAGCTGGTTGAACGATCGCGCAACCAACGAAACACGCGGCAAGCTGTTGTCGATGTACATGGTGGTGACCTACGTTGGCGTGGGCGCCGGCCAGCTCCTGTTAAACCTGGCGGACCCGCTCGCGTTTCCATTGTTCATCCTTACCTCGATTTTGATTTCGGTGGCGGTAGTACCGTTACTTTTGTCCGCCGGTTCCCCGCCGACTTTTCACGGTTCGGTGAGTATCAGTTTGTTCGAACTTTTCCGTCTGACGCCGCTCGGCATCGTCGGCATGTTCACCGTGGGCCTTGTAACCGCGACCTTCTTTGCGCTGGGCCCGGTTTATGCGCAGCGCATCGGATTGAACATTCGCGATACTTCATACTTTATGACCGCCACCGTGCTCGGCACGGTTCTGCTGCAGGGGCCGATCGGCGCGCTCTCCGATCGCTTTGACCGTCGTCTGATACTGGCGCTGATTGCGATTTTGACCGCGCTCTCCGCGCTGGTCTGCATTCGGGCGGAACAGGTTTCGACGCTGGCATTGTTTGTTGCGGCCGGTTTGTTTGGTGGGCTCGCGTTTCCGCTTTATTCAATCTGCATTGCCTATACCAATGATCATCTTGCCCCGAACCAGATGATTGCGGCGAGTGGTGCACTGGTGCTGGCTAGCGGGATGGGAGCGATTGTCGGTCCGGTGCTTTTTGCGATGATTATGGATCGCTACGGAACCCATTCGCTATTCTGGTCGATAGCGGTGGTGCACGGGATAACCGGCCTGTTCGCCATATACCGCATGTCGGGAAGTGCCCCGGTGCCGCTTGACAAACAGGGCCCAAGCACTCCTACCGCGGTGCATCCTTCGGGTTCTGCTATCGAGTCGATTCAGCAATTTACCCGGGAAGAAACCGAGTTCGAACTGGAAGACGAGCAATAAAAAAACCGGCGCCGCGTCAAGCGGCGCCGGTTGTTTCAGGCGGTTCCGTTTTCTAGGTTTAAAGCTTGTCGACCAGCGACTGGATGTACTGCGTGCGCAGCGCGATGTCTTCTTCGAGGTGCTGGAGTTCCTCCCTGATCATCGGCGCCAGGTCCAGGCCTTTTTCCCGTTCCAATTTCAGTTGCTCGAGCTCATGCAGGGCTTCGCGGAAGGCCGGGGTGCTTTCGAACAGGGTCTCGGTTTGCCGGGTGCCGCTGTCGACCAGTACCGATTTTTTAACCTGCGCGAACTTGTAACGCCGGCTGACCGGTAGCAACGAACCTTTCTTGCGATCATATTTGATTTGAAGGATATCGGTGTTGCCTACCGTATACATCGCAAATTTTTCAATTTCCTGGGGGTGCTGGATCCCCATCTCGGTCAAACGCGGGTAGTCACTCATGTTAAAAATCCATAATAGTAGTTAGTGGGCAGTCGAGAACTGATCTTCGTCGCCGACTTTCTCGAAGCCGTGCAGTATCTTTTGCGTTTCGGCCTCGGTTTCCAGTAATTGCTCCAGCGATAAGTGGCAACTGATCTGATGACCCTTTTCGAGCTCGAGGATCGCTGGAATTTTGACTTCGCAGGTTCCCTCGATCGCCAGCGGGCAGCGATTGTAGAACGGGCAACCCTGGCGCGTAATCTCGACCCCGCGCGCGATACCGACCGCCATTTCGCGTTTTTGCATGGTGTCTTCGAGCCAGCCGATACGCATCTCCGGCACCGAGCTGATCAGCAGGCGCGTGTAGGGATGAAACGGCGGTTCGAGCACCTCGTCGGTGGGGCCCTGTTCGACCACGCGCCCGGCGTAAAGCACCACGATTTCGTCGGCGAACGAAGCCACCGTGGAAAGGTCGTGACTGATGAACACGAAGGAGACGCCGGTCTTGTCACGCAGGCCGGTCAGCAGTTTGATGACGTTGGCGCCGACGATGCTGTCGAGCGCCGAGGTCACCTCGTCACAGAGCATGACTTCCGGATTTGCCGCCAGCGAACGCGCCAGGTTGACACGTTGCTTCTGCCCACCTGACAGCTCCATCGGATAACGACTGGCAAACGCAGGTGGTAGCTCAACCATATCCAGGATTTCCGATACCTTGGCGTGTTTCTCCTTGCCGGTAAGGCCGTGATAAAACTCCAGTGGCCGGCCAATAATATTGCCGATCAACTGCTTGGGATTGAGCGCCGTATCCGCCATCTGGAACACGAACTGAACCTTTTGTAGCTCGTCCAGCCTGCGATCAAGCAAGCTGCCCTTCAGTTTTTTGTCATCGAGGAGGATATCCCCGCGCGCCGGTGGCAACATACCCGCCATGACGCGGGCCAGGGTTGATTTGCCACAGCCCGACTCACCGATGACCCCGACTACGTGACCGTTTTTGACGCTGATGTTGATGTCTCTGAGGATCGGTACAACCGGCTCGCCATCGACTATTCCGCCGTAACCGGCAGTCATATCCTCGACCCGCATATTATCGGCTTCGCGATGATGTTCATCGCCAACCTGGACACCCATTCCAGCAGTAGGTTTGGGTCGGGCTGCAGCCATCAGGCGCTTGGTATAGGCGTGCTGGGGGTTATTGATAATCTGATCGGCAGATCCCTGTTCCATGACTTCACCGCTGTACAGGACGACGATATGATCGGCGACCTGGGCGACTACCGCCAGGTCGTGGGTGACATAAATTGCCGCCGAGTTCTGTTCGCGAATAACCTTCTTGAAGGCTTTCAGCACCTCGATTTGCGTGGTCACGTCGAGCGCCGTGGTCGGTTCGTCGAGCACCATCAGGTCGGGCTTGCTGCACAGCGCCATCGCCGCCATCAGACGTTGCAACTGCCCGCCGGACACCTGGTGCGGATAGCGATATCCGATCCGATCCGCATCGGGCAATTCGAGCGCGTGGTAAAGTTCGATCGCGCGCTTGTTGGCCTCGGCCTGGGTCAGGCGACCGTGCAATACCGCTGCCTCGGTAACCTGCTCGTTGATCGTAATAGCCGGGTTGAAAGTTGCCGCCGCGCTTTGCGCGAGGTAGGCGACATTACCGCCGCGAAGATCGCGTTGCCCGAGTGGTGGCATGGACAGCACGTCCTTGCCGAAGAGCTGGCATTCACCGCCGGTAAAATGCAGGCCCGGTTTGGTGTATGCCAATGTGGCCAGTGATATGGTGGTTTTACCCGAACCCGATTCACCGATCAGCGCGACCACTTCGCCCTTGTGAATGTCGAAGGAGACACCTTTGACAATCGGAATTTCTTCACCTTCATCGTTATAGGCGCTGATACGGAGGTCTTTGACTTCAAATAATTTATCTTTTTCCATTGTTTCTACACCATTTTCTTCGCGAGGCTACCGCCGGACTTGGCGGAAATGTCATCGACGATCAGGTTGATCGCGATGGTGAAGGAAGCAATGGCGAGCGCCGGCCAGATGGCGGCCCAGGAGCCATAGGTCAGACCCTGCAGGTTATCACGAACCATGCTGCCCCAGTCGGAGGCGGGTGGCTGTACGCCCAGACCCAGGAAACTCAGACTCGAGATAAACAGCACCACGAACACCAGTCGCAGGCCAAAGTCGGTGGCCAGCGGCATCGCCGCGTTCGGTAATACTTCGGCGCGGATGATCCACCAGATGCCTTCACCGCGGGTATGTGCGACCTCGACGTAATCCTGCACCATGATGTCCTGCCCGAGCGCACGCGAGATGCGAAATACGCTGGTGGCGTATATCACCGCGGCCGTACCAATCAGGATGGGTATCGATGAGCCGAGTGCTGCTATCACGATCAAGCCGAGCATGATCGTCGGTAGCGCCAGTATCGCATCGTTGACCCGGCTGATCCCCATATCGATCCAGCCGCCCTTGACCGCGGCCAGAATGCCCAATGTTATCCCGATCAGGTAGGCAATCAGCGTCGCCGCAAGCGAGATGCCGATGGTGTTACGGGCGCCGTAAAGAACGCGTGACAGGGTATCCCGGCCGAGATAATCGGTGCCGAGGTGGAAACTGCCATACTCGCCGGAATAAGCATCCAGAAAGCTGTCGTCGCCGTCCATGTCCATTTCATGAAAAGGTGCGATGCTGGGCCCGATGAAACATATCGCCAGCCAGAATACGACTACCGCACAAGAGGTGTAGCCGACCCAGGTCAACCTGAATTTTCGTTTCGGCGGGGCATCGGGTAACTCGGCAAATGCGTCGAGATCCGCAATCACTTCTGCTTCGGATTTGCTTGCTGTTTGTTCAGTCATTATTTTAATCCCCTCAACTATTTCGGGCTGCGCAGGCGCGGGTTGGACACGATCGAACCGACATCGGCAATTAGAATCAAGACCACGTAGGTTCCGCAGAAGATCATCGCGCAAGCCTGCACCAGCGGCAGATCGCGTGTCTGTACGCCATCGATCATCAATTTCGCGAGACCCGGGTAGGCGAAGATGGTTTCGACGATTACAACCCCGCTGACCAGGTAGGCCAGGTTCAACGCGATGACGTTGATGATTGGTCCAATCGCGTTGAAGAACGCGTGGCGCAGGATGATGCGTCCGCGCGGTACACCCTTCAGAATCGCCATTTCGATGTAGGGAGAACTCATCACGTTGAGGATACCGGCGCGGGTCATGCGGATCATTTGCGCGGAGACCACGATAACGAGCGTTATCAACGGCATCGCAAGCGCTTTAATCAACTGCCCGAAGGTTTCGTCACCTGTCATATATGCCGTCGAAGGCAGCCAGTGGAGGTGCACCGCGAGGATAAGCACCGCGACCGTGGCGATGAAAAACTCGGGCACCGAAATCAGGCTCAGGGTGCCAAAGGTGACGATTCGATCGAGAATGGTGCCCGGATGCATCGCGGCCCACAGGCCCAGTGCGATCGAAATCGGAATCGATATTATCGCGACTAATCCCGCCATCATCATGGTATTGCCGATGCGACCGCCGATCAGGCTTGAAATAGTTGCGCCACCGGCCTTTGAGGTGCCGAGATCACCGGTCATCATGTTTCCGAGCCAGCTGAAATAACGTATGTAGCCGGGCTGATCCAGGCCGAGTTCGGCGCGCATTGCCGCCAGCGTTTCCGGCGTCGCGGCCTGCCCGAGGATAATTTGTGCCACGTCGCCCGGCAGAATGCTGGTTGCGACAAAAACGATGACCGAAACCACCCACAAGGTGACAAGGCCGATTCCCATCCGTTGCCATACCATTCGTAACATCATTAGCTTATTCCCCCTGCATTAAATTCTTATAAACTTATTGGCGTCCATTCTAGGCCTGAAGTAATCCATCCGAAATAGTTGATTTCCGACTTGTCCCTGGACTACAAAATCCGGTGGTTCATAACTAAAAGAGGCCTGTATAAAATTTATACAGGCCTCGTCTACGTACTGCTCTGATTACCTAAATTACGCTAGCCAGATGAACTCGGGCCACTCGCAGGCGCCAAGCTGACCCAGTGGCACCGTCGGCATTCCCATGACATTATTAGCGATGCCATCGTTGATGTTGGAGAACGCGGGAATAACCATGCCGCTTCCTTCGTGGATAAGCGTCTGCATCTCGCAGTACATGGCGTGACGCTTGGCCGGATCGGTTTCCGCCAGTGACAATTTCAGCAGATCGCCCATGCGGTCATTGTTCCAGAAGGTATCATTCCAGTTACCGCCGGGGCCAAACTGAATGGCCATCTGCGAGTTCGCAGTCGGGCGCATGTTCCAGGTCACCACGTTCATCGGTTCTTTCATCCACACCGCGCCCCAGTAACCGTCGTTGGGTACTTTTTTCAGCCTCAGATCGAAGCCGATCTTGGCGCAGTTGGACTGTGCCAGCAGCGCAGCATCTTCGATCCCGGGGGTTACCGGCGCGACAAATAATTCTGCACCACTTTGACCGGACTTTTCGAAGTGGAACTTCGCCTTGTCCGGATCGAATTCACGCTGTGGCAGTTCGTTGCACCAGTCGTTGCCATGCGCGGCGGAAATTGGCGTATCGTTGCCCAGCGAGCCCTTGCCTTTCAGAACCCGCTTGACGATGCGCTTGCGATCCTGGATGTATTGCATGCCCTTGACGAAATCGTCATTCTCACCCGGTGCGGTATTTTTCAGAATACAGATGCCGAGTTGCAGTGCTGCTGGCGTCGAAAGCAGGGTAACGCCGTCGGCGCCTTCAACCTGCCGGAATGCCTTGGGATCGATCTGCACCACGAGTTGCATGTCGCCCGCAATCAGTGCATTGACCCGTGCCACCGTGTCGGTAATCCCGGTAACTTCGATTGCATCGAGATTGGCGCCTTCACGCCAGTAGTTTTCATTGCGCTTATGTATCGATTTCACACCGGGCTGAAACGACTCCATGGTATACGGGCCGGTTCCAATCCAGTCACCCTTGGTGCCGTTTTTGACGACCTTGTTCTGGAACATGCCGAGCAGGGTGGGCAGGTCGGCCTTCGGCGAATGCATAACGGCCTTGACCTCGTGCGAGCCTACTTTCTTCCATTCCTTGACCGTCGCCAGGACGGATTTTATGACCGAAGTCGAATCCTCGGTGAGGTGACGGTTCATGC
>JAAEPH010000031.1 GCA_024232855.1 Gammaproteobacteria bacterium | reverse complement strand
AGCCAGAGGTCGCCTTCGATCCAAAATAGTTGCTCAATCGTTTTGTTCCGATCCATTGTATTGGATCAGCAGAATAGATGGTGAGCGCTATGTTGTCAAGAAGGTAGTGATAATTTATTGTGCGAGGGGTGAGTAGTTACGCAGCAAGTTGACCGCCATTAAACGGGTATACTGCCCCCGAATTTGAGATGGAGTCCGGCGATGCATTATGGCGTGAACGGTGATCCCCTGCGCGAGGGCAAACTCGATCTCCCCGAGCTCCTCGAGGAGCCAGCCGGCGACGACTGGGCGTGGGCGAGCAAATTCATTGCGCAACGCAGTTGGCGCGAGGCCGTCACCTATCGGGAGACGGCCCCACACGAATACGTCGTCCGCGCCTGGGAGACCGATACGCAGGGGGACCAGGATTTCGACCGATTCGTTACACTGATTCGGCGTTTTGGTTACGCTGACTTCTACTACAAAGTACGACATATCTATTGGGCAATCGACGAATTCAAATACTGGACGATGGGCTGGCCGGTCGAAGAGACAACGGTTATCAACCGGGCCCGTATTGACTCCCCTGAACCCTGGAAGGAGGACTAATCCATGACAACACCGGCACTGCTCGGCTACCTGGCCCGGTTTGGATCGTTTTCTGCGCACTCGGGAGTGCTCTGCCCCCGGGGGCTGGCGTACCTCCTTCAGGTCCATGAAAATGATTGAAAACGGAATTCATTTCATCCTCGTTCCGGATGCGAATGCACGTCGGCTGGTGCTGACCAACCTGGTGGGGCAGCGGGGATCAACTATTGGAGTCATGGTTGGCACCTGGCTAGAGCTGATCAGCCAGGTGAGTAATGATTACTGTCTCAGTCTCGAAAAAGATAGCTGGCAGGAAGATTTGCAGATCGCGATGCAAGCGATGCCGGATGCCTTCTTTACGCAGAGTTTCGAGGTCGACCCTGTTGAAAGCTTTCGCATTATTGAATCTACCCTTATCAGTCTCATTACCTCGGTGGAGATCAATGCTGATATTTCTGCGATTAACCTGGATGGAATCGAAAGCGCGCGCACGCGAAAAATCGTAGCCGACTTGATTCAGCTTCTTGAAAAAGTTAGTCGGCTGCCGTCTGAACTCTCGGTAATGCGACAAGTTTGTACGCAGTCAAATAATCCCCTGCGCGGCATCCAGGTTTACCACCATGATGCCTACCCGTGGTTGAATTTATGGCAGTCGAGTTTTATCGAGGCGTTAAACGCCGATTCAGGTAACGCTGCTGATACCGCTTACCAGGAAATTCTCGAAGCCAGTGTTGATTCAATTTCCTGCAATGCCCAGTCGACATTAGGCCACTTGCAGCAAAACTTGTTTCACAAGGCGAACAAGGTGGCACTCGATGAAAGCGTGCAATGGTTGCGCGTGCGTGATTACCTGCAGGAAGTAGAGACTACAGCGGGCATGATCCAGTCGATGTGTGATCGCGACGAATCATTAAGCTATGTAGATTTTGCGCTAGTCGTCCCACATGCGGATGAATATATCCACGCTGTAAAAACGGTGTTTGAACAGGCAGCCATTCCGGTGTCTGGGCTACCGAAGGTTACCTATTACCGTGACCATGGTGTCGAGGCAGTACTCAATTATTTGATTTGCCAGCAAAAGCCCGCGCCGGTGATGGCGATGGCAGCCTTTTTAATTTCACCCTTGATGCCATGGGCGAAGGAAACTGGTATCGAATTATCCGATGAGTTAATGGGTGGTAAATATGACATCGAGTTATCGCCTGGAACGGCGCTAGCGGAGCGGCAGGCACTGTCATTGATTCAGGAGAATAATGAAACCGTCCCGGCGCTGAACAAATCCTTATTACTGTTCAAGGAAATAGTTTCGGCCCACGCCAATACCTCGAAATTCCATGTTGATCGAGCAGTGGATTCGATTAATTTAGTGCTGGCGGTGCTCTCCCATGAATCGAACATTAACTGGGTGAAGCTAAAGCAATCAGTCAAACCCGAGCAGTTACGCGAGGAATTGGCCGGGGAAACAATGCAAGAGGGTGTCGCTGTTTCGCTGGATTCACGCGAGCCCTGGGAAAAATGCAAGCACCTGATTGTGCTCGGATTCAGCAAGCGACGCTATCCAACGCAAGCGGGCACCTCGGCCATTTTTTCTGAAGATGACGTTGCCAGCCTGGCACTGTGTGGCTCGACATTGGTTTCGCGTAAAAAGCAAAACGAGCTGCATCGAGACCGCTTCATTCGACAAGTCCGCTGTGCGCGTGAAAGCTGCACTTACTTTTTATCGCATTTGAATGCAGATGCCTCCAGTAACCATCCCTCCGAGTCGCTGGTGTATATGCATAATTTACTGGATGGTCCGGCAGAAGCGGAAGATCTCATCCTTAATCTCGATAGCGAGACCGACCGCAGGCTCGCCAGGGATTTAAAAATAGGGGCAGGTAAGCAAAAACCCTTTTCATGGAGCCCCCGTCTCGATGATGTGAATTTTAATACCGACCTGCTCACGCTTTCAGAAGACAACAAGGTAAGAGGATTATCGCCAAGCCGTCTGGGTGATTTGATGGTGTCGCCCTTAGCCTGGTTTCTGTCCTGGGTAGGTATAGAGCTGAAAGAATGGAGCCCTGAAGAACCCGGCCCTATCCTTTTAGGCAGTCTTGCGCACGGGGTTTATGAAAACCTGTTTAAACCTGGCAAGCCCATTCCTGCAGCGGTCGCGATTAAAGCCAATGTGCCCGATCTGCTCGATCAGGAGTTAAAGCGGATAGCACCATTTATGCTGGCGCAAAAATGGGCCATAGAGCGGCATAAGCTGGCTGATGACATCACCCGGAGTGCGGTCGACTGGGGTCATGCGCTGGAGCGTTTGGGGGCCACGATTGTCGACAATGAAATATGGCTAAAAGGTGAATATTCCGGGATTCCGATCCACGGTCAGGCTGATTGCATTCTTAAACTACCCAATGCCCAGCTAGCCGTCGTTGACTATAAGAAGGCCGGCATCGCCAACCGGGAAAAGCCCATGAGCAAAGGCTATGACTGCCAGGTGTCGCTATATCGGGAAATGCTCAGCAACGGTCTGCCGGAGCCGCACCAGTTGCTCGATGTCCATCATGTCGAGGTTTTATATTACATGATGAATAGCCAAAATGTGGTAGCTGAAAACTTCCTGCCAGGCAGCGAGGATGTCCCCGGGTGGGTCACTATCGAGAATGATGTTTCGGTCAATGCGATGGCGTTGATCAAACAACGTGTTGACCAAATCCGGCGGGGCGAGATTATCCTGAACAATGCCAGCGATGAGAGATTTTATGATCGCGAAGCCGGCCTTAAACCCTATGCGCTCGATCGCTCGCCGCTAGTTCGCCTGTTTATGAAACCAGACGAGGAGGACTCGCCATGAGCCCGCCTTTGTTAAAAGTGATTCCCGCGGGCGCGGGCTCGGGGAAGACACATTCGATCCAGGAATTGCTATTCGAGTGGATCGATCAGGGCGAGGTTAAACCGGAAAACATCGTCGCGGTCACTTTTACTGAAACTGCGGCGGCCGAGTTAAAACAGCGCATCAGCGCCAGGTTGGTCGAGAAGGACAAACTTGAAGCAGCGGAACGACTCGACCAGGCCTATATATCCACGATTCACGGGTTTGGTCTGCGCATCTTGTCTGAATTTGCTTTCGATGCCGGCCTTTCACCGAAGCAAAGATTGTTGAATGAAGACGAACAGAAGGAACTGATCAAGAAGGCGCTGACGGGAACCCGTCGAGCCGAACCTGTCATTCACCGCCTGCAAGACTATGGCTATAAAACCAGCTTCACAAGAGGCGATTGGCAGTCCGCCGAAGAAGGTTTTCGCGCATCTTTGCTGCACCTCGTCACCTTGTTGCGTTCGCTCGGTTGGAGTGACGAGCAGGAAAGTTGCGTCGACCCGGCAAAGCAGTGGTTGAGCGCAGCCTGCCCCTGGGTTGCTAAAGACGGCGAAGGCTTAACCGGACGATTGCATAAAGCGGTGCTCGGATTATTGGCCGAGTTTCCACAAAGCCTGGCGGCCGAATACGGTTTAAATGCTACCGCGAAGAAAGACTTCACCAGTAACTTTATCGATCTTGGCAAGGCAACTGATTTACAGGTTCTTGATTCCGACTGGGGGCTGTGGAAGCGGTTACAGCTGTTGCGTACCAAGGTTCAAAAAGCGACCTTGCCCGATGAGTATGTGGCACTGGCACAAGATGTCATATTGGCGGCGGAACAACTGCATGTTCACCCCGGCCCATTGCAGCACGAGCTAATGCACCTCGACGCGTTGTTAGGGGCGTCTGAAGAAGTGCTCGAACACTATGGTGAAGCCAAACGCGAAACCGCATTGCTCGACTACACCGACATGATTGCCCTCGCCAATGATCTGCTGGCGAAACGAGAGGATGTATTCTCGGTGTTGAAAAGCCGGGTTGACTGCGTCATCGTCGATGAATTTCAGGACACCAACCCGTTACAGTTTTCGTTGGTATGGCTGCTAACGGCTGCGGGTATTCCGACCCTGATCGTCGGCGATGTGAAGCAGGCGATCATGGGTTTTCAGGGTGCCGATCCGCGGTTATTCGAATCGGTACAAGCGCAAAACCCGACAGTGCTGGAGCCGCTCAATCGGAACTGGCGCACGCAACAGCCGCTGATGGATTTTTTGAATGATGTGAGCATGGGGTTGTTCGGAGCGGAGTATCAACGGCTTGCACCGCAGGTTGAGTCGACTGGCTTAGCACCACTTGATGTCATTGAATTTGATGGCAAAAAAGATCGAAGCGTTGATGAGAAAGCCTGGTATGCGGCTCATGTCGTTGAGCATATCAAGGCAATACTCGATGACGGCACTTCGATGGTCAAAGACCGCCGCAGTGGTGAGCTGCGCACACTTAAACCTGGCGATATCGCCGTGCTTGCGCCGCGACATGCTTTGCTCGCTGTTTATCGTGATGTGTTGGCGACTTATGGAATTAACGCCAGTATTGAACAGCAGGGCTGGTACCAGGGCCAGGTAGTCCAGATCATGACTGCAGCTTTGTCTTACCTGGCGGATGACACTGACTATCATGCGGCGCTTTATCTCAGCGTTACGGCGATGGGCTCGTTCTCACTGGAGAATGCCTTGAAGTGTTTCATCGAGAACAGCATCCCCGATGATCCATTGCTGAAAAAATTAGATGCCTGTCGCGCGGGTGTTGATGATTTGTCTATCCCCGACATCGTTGGGCGTGTAATCCGGGAACTGGATTTATACGACCGGATATTGAGCTGGGCCAATGCGGACCAGGAACGCGCCAACCTGCTGCGATTTCAGCAGGAATCGTATCAATTCGTGTTGATCCATAAGGAAACGTTGGCGAGTGGCGGATACTACGGCTCCGGAGCGCAAACCTTTCTGGCCTGGTTGAAGAGCCGGGTCGAAGAGGATGACAGGCAACCCTCTGCGGCTGTGGGCGATGAAGATGTCGTGGTGTTGAAAACCTGGCATTCCGCGAAAGGATTGGAATGGCCGGTGGTCGTGGTAGCCGGGCTTTTTGAACCGCTAATATCGGGCCTGCCGGATTTTTCAATTGGTTACCATTCTTTTGATGATTTGTCACGGGTACTCGCCGAGGCCCAAATTCAATTCTCCCCAAATTTTGACGACCCGCAAACACGCGAAGCCTTTAAAGAGCCCCTGTTAGCTCAGGCCACAACCGATGCAAAGCGCGTTCTGTATGTTGCCTTAACGCGTGCCCGGGAAAAACTGATCCTGGAATGGCCATCGCGCTTGAAAACCTCGGAGGCTAAAACGCCGCAGTATTGGAAAGTCCTGGCGGAAGCGAGCGCAATCGAGCTCGAAGAAGGCGCTATTAACGTCAACAGCAATAGTTTCGCCTGTCGCATTAAGCGGACCGATGGTTTTTATCCAGAGAGCTATCAACCAGGCGAAGACAAGCTTGAAATCAAGATAAAGGGATACGGACGTGCCGCATTAGAAAAAGGCGATTACGCGGGAACCAGGACACCTGTGTTTATAGCACCCTCCGATCTCGAGCTGGAAAGTAGTGCGGTGGCAAACGGCATTGAGTCGGTAGAATATGGGGCTGGTATCAATATTGACCTTGATTTGTCAGCTAAGGATTATGGATCTTTTGTGCATCGCTGCATTGAGCGTTTTATGTATAAACCCGATCAAAAACTGGATCTCGATTCTGTTGAAGGTCTTGTGCTAGAGGAGGCTGACCAACAGGCGATTCATGTAGAGTTGAGTAACTTTCATCAGTACATAAATGAAAATTACCCCGCGGCCAACTTGCTCCATGAAATTCCCGTTAATGGGAAAAATGGAGCCGGTGCGATCGTTTCGGGTGTCGTCGATCTGCTCATTGAGGAAGATACGGGTTACTGGATTATCGATCACAAGTCTGACCAGGTGCGCGATATCAATGCCGCGTTTAGTACGCATTTATCCCAATTGATGGCTTACGCATCTATCATCGATGGCTATCGAGACAAACCGGTGCTCGGAATTGGCATCAACTGGGTGAGAAACGGTCAGGTTTCGTTCGTTAAAATGGAACCTGACTGGCAACAGGGCGCTTGATTAAGATGAGCCACTTCAATTTCTCTGCAGCATCGCGTGACGAGAATTACGTTTTTGGCGCGCAACGACCTGGCTATTATGCCCCCGATCCAATTGCGGATATCGAAGTGGGTAAATGGGTAGAGTTTATGCAGAGCCAGGGTATCAAGCGGGTGTGCTGCCTACTGGAGAGCCAGCTTTCCAAGTACGAGTCTGATTTGCTGGCATCCTACCGGCGCTGGTTTGGCGATGCGGCGCTGTGCTCGGCGCCGATCAAGGATTTCAGGTTCGCCGATGATGAATTGCTGGCCGAAACCATTCTTCCATTCCTTGCGGATTCCGTCCGCAGTAAAGCTCCGGTCGTCGTACATTGCTCCGCCGGACTCGGGCGTACCGGTCACGTGCTGGCGGCCTGGCTGGTCTACGGACGCAGTATGACGAACGAGGCAGCCATAAAAGCGGTCACCGGCATGGGAAGAAATCCTTACGAAGCAAAAGGGTCGGGAGCTGATGGGAAGGCAAAATTAAATGCGCTATTAGATGGATGTCGAGTCGCTTCAACCAGGCATAATTTTTAATGAAGCACCTGGCGAATTTAGATTTCCAGGCCGATGAAGAGATTGCCATATGACTTATTGTTCGACCTACATTGGTGACCTCGATGATCCTGAATTCTCATGGGAAGAGGGTAACTGGAGCGGTAATATCCCCTGGGGATTAGGCGCGTCGTTTCCTGGTTACCTGGAACATTACAATGCGCAATTCAAACGTTGGGTGGTCGAAGCCGATGTCACCTGGAAGCAAACGGCTTGCGGTCGATGCGCTCGCCGCCACCACGAGGTCAGGCCTTGCAACTTACCTCTCTGAAACGTAAGGCCCGGCCCTTGTACTTCTTTCCTCGGATTGAATCAAACCGCTGATCGCGAGATCGAGGTCCAGTGCGTCTGCGGGGATGATCCAGTCCGTTGCGTCGATTGGCTGGCGGCGAAAGCCTTCGACGTCGCGAGCGTCGGGCAGCCGCGGATGCTCGGCGATGACACGGCCGTCGGGCCGGGTGAAGCGTAAGGCTCCGTCGGCGGTCCGCTCGGCACCGAACCCGCCCTCGTGCACCAGGCGGTGGTGAACGCGGCATAATAAAGCAAGGTTGTCGAGCGACGTCTCGCCGCCGTTCGCCCAGTGCCGGACGTGATGGGCTTCGACGAAGCGGTCATGGATGCACCCGGGGAAGCGGCATCCACCGTCCCGGGAGCGCAGCGCCCGCTGCATTGCCGGCGGCACCGCGCGTGTTTTGCGGCCGATGTCGAGTGGATTGCCCGCGGCATCGTCGGTTATCCGCAGCAGGCTGCCGTCGCAGGCGATACGGCGGGCGGTATCCGGCGCGAGGCGCTGCCCGCATTCGAGTTCAGAGCGGCCGGCTTCGCCCCCGGCGAGCGTT
>JAAEPH010000030.1 GCA_024232855.1 Gammaproteobacteria bacterium | reverse complement strand
CTATACTATCCTATCCTATCCTATCCTATCCTATACTAATACTATCCTATACTATCCTATCCTATACTATCCTATACTAATACTATCCTATCCTATACTAATACTATCCTATCCTATCCTATACTAATACTATCCTATACTAATACTATCCTATACTAATACTATATTGATAATCAATACTATCCTATCCTATCCTATACTATCCTATCCTATCCTATCCATATACTATACTAATAGTTACTATCATATACTAATAGTTACTATCCTATACAAATAAAAACTATCCTATACTAATACTATACTATACTATCCTATCCTATCCTATCCACAAGATCCTACATAGACATAGACCCTACATAGACCCTATACTAATACTATCCTATACTAATACTAATAGTTACTAATACTATCCTATACTAATACTATCCTATACTAATAGTTACTATCCTATACTAATACTATCCTATACTATCCTATACTAATACTATCCTATACTATCCTATACTAATAATACTATCCTATCCTATCCTATACTAAT
>JAAEPH010000029.1 GCA_024232855.1 Gammaproteobacteria bacterium | reverse complement strand
CCATCATAATAACCAGGATGATTGGAATAACTATAAAAGTAACACTAACAAGAACACGAACAATCAAAATGAATAATAATATGAAGAGGAATAGCACAACACAAAAACAAACACAATAATAATACACAATGACCGCACCAATAATAATAATCATAATCTTCTTCTTCTTATTCATAATAACGATAGTGCTAATACATCATCATCATCATCATCATCATCATCATCATCATCACCATCATGATCATCATCATCATCAGCATCATCATCATCACCACCACCATCATCATCATCATCAGCATCAGCATCAGCATCAACATCATCATCATCACCACCACCATTATTACCATCATCATCAGCATTTTCATTATCATCATCATCATCATCAGCATCATCATCATCATCATCATCATCATCATCATCATCACCACCATCATCACCATCATCATCATCATCATCATCATCATCATCATCATCATCATCATCATCATCATCATCATCATCATCATCATCATCATCATCATCATCATCATCATCATCATCATCATCATCAGCCT